>DATBBR010000090.1 GCA_036270875.1 Acidimicrobiales bacterium | reverse complement strand
GTCGCGTCACTGTTCACGGGGGTGAGCCAGGGCACCCTGAGCTCGTGGTACCTCATGCCCTACGCGAGCGGGGCGACCGTGCAGCTCTACAACGGCTCGAGCGCCACCGTGACGGGCAACTCGAAGGTGGCTGCGGCGCCGTCTCCGGCCTGGACGACGGCATTGGCAGCCGGCGGCTCGTCCGGGTACTTCCGTGCTGTCTCGCACCAGGCGGATACCAGCGCCGGGACGGACTTCCCCCTGCTCGACCAGTCGGGAGGAGGCAAGCTCGCCGGCCTCTCGCTCGCCATGCGCGGAGGGTCCTCAGGTCGCCTCTTCCTCGAAGGTGACGAGCGCTTCACCTTGGACGGATACCGCACGCCGCAGGACCAGGGAACGGGGACCGAGGATCTCTTCGAAGGCGGCTGGTACTTCAGCAACGGACAGTTCAGCGCCCCGTTCAACGGTCTCGTCAGCCAACAGTCCAGAACGACAGGCTGCGCCTTCGAGTGCCTGTCCGCGTACCGGCTGTTCGTGGCCGACTCGGTTCCCTTCCACGCTGGCGCCCACCTCAGCATCGAGCACGGCAGCCGCAACGACTCCGCCGCCAACTACGACGCCACGGCGTTCCTCTACACCCAAACGAACCCGAGCGTCCGGGTGACCGGTGCCGTCGACCTGGGGCAGCCCGCCAGCGAGCAGGCCGCCCACCTCGGCGTCCAAGGCTCGGCTCCGGTGGGGTCAGTGACCTCGAGCTTCGAGGGGCCATTCGACACGGTGCCCGTCATGGCCACTGACCGCACCGGTAGCGGCGCGACGACGTTCACGCTGCCGGTGGATCCGACGAGCACTGCCGTCACCATCCGTCGCACGACCGACCAATCTGTTGCCGGGCAGGCCGCCGAGGTCTTCGTCAACACCATCGACGCCGGACGCTGGAGCCAGCCGCTCGGCAACCCGTCCTCGCGTTGGCTGGAGGACGACTTCGAGATACCACCAGCCCTGACGGGTGTCTCGCCCCCCTCGATGGTCGTGAGCATCGTCCCGGTGGGGAACAGCCCGCCATGGTCGGCGGCCCGCTACGCGATCCTGGACGATGGACCGGCTACGCCTGACACCAGCGCTCCGGCCTTCAACGGTCTGGTGTCGAGCACATCTCCCACCTCCCGGCCGGTGAGCCTCTCCTGGGCCCCAGCGTCCGACGACAGCCCGAGCGTGCACTACCTCGTCTACCGGTCTGCCACGTCGAACCCGACGCCGGCGACCTCCGTCCTGCTCGGCGACACCCGTATGACCGGGTTCGTCGACAGCGGGGCGCCACCCTCGAGCACGCCTCACTACATCGTCGTGCCCGTCGACGAGACGGGGAACGTCGGGCAGCCATCTCCCGACGTCGGTCGCACGACCTCGTCGCGCCTGGTCCTGGAGGGCGAGAGCACCCCGGTCACGTCGAACGCGCTGGCCGGTCCCCAGAACATGACGCAGTTCGGCTCCGGCTGGTCGGGCGGGGCCCAGGAGTGGCTCCAATCGACCGGGCCCGGGCAGTCGCTGACCTTCGCGATCGACACGCCCACCGCCGTGACCTACGGGCTCACGCTGGCGCTGACCCGAGCCCGTGACTATGGGATCGCGAACGTCTCCGTCGACGGTCGCCAGCTGGGCCCGGCGTTCGACGGCTACGCCCCGACGGTGTCGCCGTCCGGTCCGCTCGCCTTCAGCTTCGTCTCGCTCTCCGCGGGCTCACACACCGTGACCGTGGCCGTCAGCGGGCGCGACCCGGCTTCCGCCGGGTACTTCGTCGGCGTCGACTACCTCCAGCTCGACGCGGTCGGGCAGGGCGATCCCATCCCGCTCAAGGCCAGCGCCCTCGCCGCGGCCGGGCTCGACCTCGGCAGCCCCGTCGGGGGCGAGCAGGCGATCGGCCCTGGCATCTCGCAGACCTACCAACGCGGCCGCATCCTGTGGTCGCCCGACACGGGCGCCCACGAGGTGCACGGGGCGATACTCGGCCGCTACCTGGCCCTCGGTGGGCCGGGCTCCTTCCTCGGCTACCCGACGACCGACGAGACCATGACACCCGACGGCGTCGGCCGGTTCAACCACTTCTCGAACAGCGGGTCCATCTACTGGACGCCGGGCACTGGTGCCTGGTCGATCCACGGGGCCATCAGGGCCAAGTGGGCGAGCCTGGGTTGGGAGTTAAGCGTTCTCGGCTACCCGACGACCGACGAGACGGGGACACCCGACGGCGTCGGCCGGTTCAACCACTTCTCGAACAGCGGGTCCATCTACTGGACGCCGGGCACTGGTGCCTGGTCGGTCCACGGGGCCATCCGGGCCAAGTGGGCCAGCATGGGCTGGGAGCGCAGCTGTCTGGGCTATCCGGTCACCGATGAGTTCGGCGACTCACGTACGCGCCAGAGCAACTTCCAACGCGGCTTCATCACCTTCTCGTTCGCGACCGGCATCGCCAGCGCTAGCTGCTAGCGCGCCGGCAGCCCCAGAAGAGGATGCGCTTGAAGGGGTAGAAGTACGGCTCCTGCTTCCCTAGGGTCTGGACGAGCCGATTGCGGTACTGGTCGAGGTACTCGCCGAACAGGTCGTCGGGAAGGCGTGAGGAGTACCGGGTCAGGCTCGTCCCCCTCACCCACTCCGCCACCTCCCCGGTCGACGCCAGCCGATGGCCGTAGACCTGGAGGCGCACGTGCTGGTCGGCGAAGCCCAGCTCGTCCAGGATCGAGGCGTAGTCCTCGGGCCTGAGCACCCGTCGCACCGGGTCGGGGGGCGGGACGCCGCCGAGGGCGGAACGAAACGGCTCCTCTGCAGCGAGCTCGGTCGCCAGAAGATGGGCGGGGTGGTCGGCGTTCGCCGGGACCTGGACCGCCAGCTGGCCGGACTCTCCGAGCGCGGCCGTCCACCGAGCCAGCACGGCGGGGTGGTCGGCGACCCAGTGCAGAGCGGCGTTGGAGATCACGACGTCGAGCCGCTCGGCGCTGGCGAACTCGGCGACGTCGCCTTCGGCAAATGTGACGCCCGCAGCACTGAGCTGCGTGGCCCTGGCCAGCATCGCCGGCGAGGAGTCGACCCCGAGGGTTCGGCGGGCGCCGAGGCGGTCGTGGGCGGCGACCGTGAGCTCCCCGGTGCCGCACCCGAGATCGGCCGCCAATCCGTTGGGCACCGGGCGGACCAGGGCGAGCAGGTCGAAGAAGGGCGCTGCCCGCTCGTCCTTGAACCTGGCGTACTGGTCGGGATCCCACCCGTCGCTCACCGCTGCGGCCCTGTCACACGGTGAGGGCAGCTCACCAGCCCATGACCGCCAGCCACCCCTGGGCGACGGCCTCGTCGCCGACGACCTCGGGGCCCGTCCCGGATCGCCGCCCCCAGCAGGTCAGGAAGAGCTCGGAGGCCTCGCCGCGCAGCGCGGCGTCGCCCTTGGCGTGGCCCTGAGTGGCGTCGAGTCGTCCGTCCCGCACTGACAGCAGCCACTCCCCCGTGGTGTCGGTGCAGTGGAGGTGGAGGGTGCCGAGGGCGGGACCCTCCGACGACTGCGGCACGAAGAGGGGGAGGAGGACCTCGACGACCTCGGCGATGCCGTCCGCCGCCAGGGGGGTGTCGATCCGCTCCGGTCGATCCAGCGCCGCCTGGGCGTCCCAGCGGTGCACGGCGGTCTCGTGCGCCATGCGTCTCCTCCAGAAGGACGCCGTGGCTGGTCCGCCGCGCCACGTGCCCGCTGGATCGTCGTCGTCGGCGGCCTCGAGCGCCTCGACCAGGGATGTGGTCGAGGCCCGCAGCCAGGCGATGCGCGCCGCCCCGTCGGGAGCTCGCGGGAGCGTGGAGCGGTCGACGCCCTCGGATGCTCGCCGGCGAACGCATTCGCCCGCCCACATGTGGATCAGGCCGACGTGCAGGGCGAGCTTGGACATGTCCCAGCCCGGGCACGAGGGAACGGGACGTTCGGACCCCGCCGCCGCCGCGTCGGCCAGGGCGGCACCGTCGGAGGCGATGGCGGCGATGTAGTCGGTCGCGTTCACGACCGCGACTCTCGCACACGGTGGGCCCCAGCTCCGGGCCTGGTCACCGTGACCGGACCGCCCGGTCCCCAATGCGGGGGACGGCGTCTACCCTCGCCGGCGACTAGTTGCCCGATGACCTGGTCCATCGTCCACGCGCATGACGAACTAGTCCATCGGGCGGGCGAAAATGGACAACTCTGACCATTGCGGTCGTCCTCCGCCGAGGTGATCATGGCCCCGCGAGGGACCCGGACCACGAGGACTATGGTCGGTGCCCTGGGGGCGAATCCAGGTGGGGGGGCTCCGGCAGCAAGGAGGCCGTTGGTGCAGGTCATGCGAGGCGACGGGCCGGCACGGCTCGCGGGCGCCGCCCGCTCGTCGCTCAGCGGCGCGAAGGACGCTCGCCAGACGCAGGAGGAAGGTGTCTCCGCGTTCGAGTACTTGTGCCAGCGGCACGTCGGACCAGCGTGGGACCTGGCGTACGCGGTGACGGGGGAGCGCAAGGACTCCGCCGCGGCGGTGGCGGAGGCCTTCGTCAGGGTGCTCAGGCCGGGCCGGCCCGCCCGGTTCGACAGCCCCGGTCAGCTCGAGACGGCATTGCTGTCCGCGACCCGTGCCGCCGCCATCGAAGCGGCCAGGCGCCCGCATGCCGAAGGGGCGGGCGAGCGGGCCGATGTGGTGGATGGCGAAGAGCTCGGTGGCGCGACCGACGCCGAGGGCGAGCCCGGCTCACGCCTTCCGATCGTCACCGCCGCGTACCGCAGCCTCCCCGAGCGATGGCGCTCGGTGCTGTGGCTCACCGAGGTGCTCCACACCGGCGTCGGCGAGACAGCCGCGGTCCTCGGGGTGTCCGGCAACGGCCTGGCCCAGCTCAGCCACCGCGCCCGGTCGGGCCTGCGGGAACGCTATCTGCAGGCCCAGCTGCGGGGCACCGTGGCGACCGCCTGCCTGCCGACCGTCGAGCACCTCGCCGCCTTCACCGCCAACAGCTTGGCGTCGCCCGACCTGGCCAAGGTCGAGAAGCATCTTCGAGGCTGCCGCGACTGCCAGGAGCGTGAGGCCGAGCTGGACGACCTGGGCGCCATGCTCGCTCGCATCGCCGTTCCGACTCCACCGACGGTGGTGGCCATGGCCACCAGCAGGTGGAAGGACGCGGCCAACGCGGCCACCGTCGTCCCGAGGACGCGGCTCGGCCTTCTGTCGTTCCCCACCTCCGGCCGCAAGCCGGTGGCTGGCGCGGCGCTGGCAGTCATGGGCCTGGGCATCATCGGCGCCGCGGTGGTGAGCGGGCCCCTGCTCACACACGGCCCCGGCTCGGGAGGACTGGCTCCTGCGGCGGCCGCGCCGACGGAGGTCAACCAGTCCCAGGCGACCGGGGGAGCGAACCCCTATCTCCTGTCGGGCAGCCAGACCCCGGCGCCGGTGACCACCGCGGCGACGACATCGACGTCTACGACAGCCGCCAGCGGCGGCGGAGGCGGCGGAGGCGCCGGAGGCGCCGCCTCTTCGCCGCCCGCCGCCAGTAGTGGTGGGCGGGCCCCGACCGGGGGCGGAGGAGCATCCACCGCCGGGCTGCTTCCGGCGACGCCGAGCTCACCCTCCACGACCTCGATTCTCCCCCAGGCCCCGCCACCACCCGTCACGCTGCCGCCGCTACCGCTGCCGCCGGTGACAGTCCCGTCGTCGCTGCTGCCCAAGATCCCGAAGCTGCCCTAGCGGCGCAGCAGGCTCCGGGAGGCCGGCTCGGCGCGTCAGTCGGTAGGGTTCAGCCCACGAAAAATGGCCGAGGAGGTCAGTGGTGGCAGCTGAGCGATTTCCGATCGAGGCCGGCCACATCATGATGTTCGCCCGCAGCGTCGGCGATCCCAACCCCGTCTACTACGACGAGGAGCATGCCCGGCCGACAGAGGTGGGGCGCATCATCGCTCCGCCGACGTTCGTGCAGGCGAGCGCCCAGTTCGACCCGGACTATCCGCTGCGCCCGAAGATCGGCGAGCCCTGGTTCGGCTCGGGCAAGGAGGCTTCGGGGACGGCCGGGAGTGGCCGCGAGCAGCGCGACAGCGCGTCGGCTCCGCCGGGCGGTGGGGCCGGCAGGGGGCTCCACGCCGAGCAGCACTTCGAGTACCACCTCCCGGTCGGTGCCGGTGACGTGCTGTCGGCTGCGACGCGCCCGGGTGCGACGTGGGAGAAGGAGGGGCGCCGTGCCGGCAAGCTCATGTTCGCCGAGACGATCACCGAGTACCGCAATCAGGACGGCGACCTCGTGGTGACGGCGCGAAGCGTCGGGGTTCGCACCGAGCGGGCGGCGGGCTGAGATGGCGCTGCGGGCGAGTGAGCTCGAGGTCGGCGCCGTCTTCGCGGAGCCGGTCGTCGAGGACCTGACGCGCACCCAGATCGTGCAGTACGCCGGCGCGTCGGGCGACTACAACCCGCTGCACTCCGACGAGGTGTTCGCCACCAAGGTCGCCGGCTACCCGTCGGTGTTCGCCCACGGAATGTTGACCATGGCGATGACCGGGCGGATGCTGACCGACTTCGTGGGCGACGGCCGCCTGCTCGGCTTCGGTGGCCGGTTCACGTCCCAGGTGTGGCCGGGCGACACGCTCGTCGCCAGCGCCACCGTCGCCGCCATTCGAGAGGAACGGGGCCGCCACGAGGCCGGCCGGCACGTCGCCGAGCTGACGGTGCGCACAGTGAACCAGGACGGAGTCGAAGTCTTCTCGGGCATGGCGACCGCTCGACTCGATCCCTGAGGGCAGGAGCGCACACAGCGTGACCACCGCGAACCGGCTGCGGTTCGGCGCCCCGTCGGGAGCGCGCAGCGGGTGACCGGGGCGGATGCCGTGGCGGCCGAGGTGGGTGCCTGGTTGGCAGCGCGGTGGGACCCGGATCTCAGCCTGGCCGCCTGGCGCGACCTGCTCGCCGACTCCGGCTGGGGCGCTCCCACCTGGCCTCCCGAGTGGTGCGGACGAGGCCTTCCGGCGGCGATGGCTGAGGTCGTCGAGCGCGAGATCGACCGGGTCGGTGCCGTCGGACCTCCCCAGGGCTCGGGAATGTTGCTGGCCGCGCCGACAATCCTCCAGCACGGCTCGGACGACCTGAAGACGCGGCTCCTGCGGCCCATCGTCACCGGGGAGCACGCGTGGTGCCAGCTGTTCAGCGAACCGGGCAGCGGCTCGGACCTCGCCGGCCTGACCACGCGTGCCGAGCGGGACGGCGACGAGTGGGTGGTGAACGGGCAGAAGGTCTGGACCACGAGCGCCCAGCACGCCCGCTTCGGGATGCTCCTGGCCCGTACCGACTGGGACGCGCCCAAGCACCGCGGGATCACCTACTTCGCCTTCCCGATGGACCAGACGGGTGTGGAGGTCCGCCCCCTGCGCCAGATGAACGGCCATGCGTCCTTCAACGAGGTGTTCCTGACCGACGCCAGGGTCGCGGCGGCCGACGTCATCGGGAATGTCGACGATGGCTGGGCCGTCGCCCACACCACCCTGGCCCACGAGAGGCGCCTGTTCTCCGGGCTGCGCGGACGGCCGGCCTCGTGGGGGAGCGGGCGGGTCGTGCGCGAGGCCGAGCTCGAGATCGCCGCCACCCTCGAGCCCTACAAGTGGTATCCGCAGCGGGCGGGGCGGGCCGATCTCGTCGTCGATCGGGCCACGGCGACCGGTCGGAACGACGATCCGGTGGTGCGCCAGGAGGTCAGCCGGCTCCTGGCCATGGCCCGCACCGCGCAGTGGACCGCCCAACGAGCCAGGGCGGCCCGCGCCCTGGGTCGGCCTCCGGGACCCGAGGGGTCGATCGGGAAGCTGAGCGCCAGCGCCATCGCTCAGGCGGCGGCCCGCACCCACACCCTGATCGCCGGTGCGCGGGGCATGCTGACCGGCGCGGACGCGCCACTCGACGGCATCGTCGCCGAGGTCCTCGTCTCGGTCCCGGCCGTGTCCATCGCCGGCGGCACCGACGAGATCCAGCGCGACATCGTCGGCGAGCGGGTGCTCGGCCTTCCGAGAGAGGCTCGCCCGGACGCTGACGTTGCCTTCCGGGACGTACCGAGGAACCCCTCCGGACCTCGTCGGGGCTGAGCGGCCCACCGACCCCCTCGCCCTCGCCGGTCGGAGAAACGGCCCCGGCGGGAGAGGTGCGGAACAGCCCCGCAGAGAAACCAGATGCGTGGCCGTGCAGGACGATCGCCACCACGGCCCCGATCAGGGTCTCCCCGCCCCCATCAGCGTCGATCGCGGCATCGACGGGGGCGGCGCCGACCTCGCCGCCCTTACGCTCGCTGCCGCCAGCCTCGAGGTGCCCGCAGGCGCGGGCGAAGCGGTGGCTCCGCCCGCGGATCGAGATGACGATCCCATCCCGACCGGCCGGGCCCAGGAGCGGGTGCAGGCCAGTCTCCGAGCGCTGACCGACGTGTTCCGGCGGTGGTACCGGCCGGCCGAGCGCGGCCACGCCCGGGCCCTGCACACCCTCGGGAAGATCCTCGAGGAGCGCGACGCCGCCAAGGCGGAGGAGTGCTTCCGGTGGGCGGCCCGCACGGGCGACATCGACGCCATCGCCGACCTCGGGGTCATGAGCGCTGTTCGCGGTGACATGGTGGAAGCGAAGGGCTTGTTGGCGCGGGCAGCCCGGTCCGGCCACGCCCGGGCCATGTACAACCTCGGCGTCCTCTCCGAGGGAGTGAGCCCCGAACGCACCGAGGAGTGGTACCGGCGGGCGGCGGGGGCAGGCTTCGCCGATGCCATGTACAACCTCGGCGTGCACCTCGAAGCCCACGACGCGCCCGAGGAGGCCGAGAAGTGGTATCGGGAGGCAGCCTCGGCCGGTCACATCCATGCCATGAACAACCTGGGCGCCAGGCTCCAGCGACGGCGTGAGCTTCGCCAGGCCGAGCTCTGGTACCGGCGCGCAGCCCAAGGGGGCCACAGCGACGCCATGAACAACATGGGGGCCATGCTCGAGCGCCGGGGTCAGGTACACGAGGCCGAGAGGTGGTATCGCCACGCTGCCGAGGCCGGCGACGTCCGGGGCATGGCGAACCTGGCGGCCGCCCTCGACCGCCGGGGTGAGACCGACGAGGCCGAGCGGTGGCACGGGCTCGCCGACCCCAATTGGACGCCGCGACGCTCGTCACCCCGAAGGCGGTAACCTCGCCCACTCGTCGGGGGGCCCTCATGGAGGTACCGAGATGCCGAGCGCGGCTGACAAGTGGCGGAGCCTGATGGGTGCCGTCGTCGTCATCGTCGGCCTCGTCGTCGTCGCCGGTGTCTTTGCCGGCACGGTGTGGAAGTTCCGCAACGCCAACGAGATCGTGGCGATCGTGGGCTCGGTGACCGGGGTGGTGGGAACCATCGTCACCGCTTTCTTCGGTATCCACGCCGCCGCCGCCGCTGGCGTCGACGCCGCTACCGCAGCTGCCTATGCCGATCCCGAGAAGGCGGGCGAGCTCGCCGACAAGCTGCGAGGCGTGAGCCCGGCGCCGACCCAGCCCGAGGGAGCTCAGGGTGGGGCGAGCGAGCGGGGCGCGGTCCGCTCGGGCACGCCCGATGAGCCAGGGATCAGCTAGGAAAGGGACCCAGCGCCCGGCGCCGAATACCTGTCCGGGAGGCGGGCACGGGTGAGCAGAACAGGAAGGCCGGGGCTGGGGCGTGGCTGTGCGAGGACCGCTGAAGGTGGCGGCCGGTGTCCTGCTGGCGACGGCGCTCACCGGCAGTGTGGCGGTGACGGGCGCCGGCGCCACGA
>DATBBR010000089.1 GCA_036270875.1 Acidimicrobiales bacterium | reverse complement strand
CTCGGCGACTCCCGGGTCACCCAGACGATCTCGCTGTCGGCCGGCTCGGGCCGACTGGACTTCGCCACCACGGTGGACTGGCAGGAGTCACGCCGCCTCCTCAAGGTGGCTTTTCCCGTCGACGTCCGGTCTCAGCGGGCCACCTACGAGATCCAGTACGGCCACGTCGAGCGACCGACCCACGCCAACACGAGCTGGGACCTGGCCCGCTTCGAGGTGTGCGCGCAGCGCTGGGCCGACCTGTCGGAGCCGGGCTACGGCGTGGCCCTCCTCAACGACTGCAAGTACGGCTACGACATACAGGGCAACGTCATGCGCCTCTCGCTCCTGCGCGCACCGGGGTGGCCCGACCCGCAGGCCGATCGCGGCGAGCACCGGTTCACGTACGCGCTACTGCCGCATTCGGGCGACCTCCGTGACGGTGGCGTGGTGGACGCGGGCTACGAGCTCAACGTCCCTCTGCGGCCTGTGCCCACGGCGCCCAGCGGCGGGCAGCGGGCCCGACGGGAGTCGTTGCTCCGGGTCGACCAACCGGGCGTCGTGGTCGATGCCGTCAAGAAAGCGGAGGACACCGACGACATGGTCGTGCGGCTCTACGAGGCGTGGGGCCAGCGGGGCCCGGTCCGGCTGACGTGCGCCGCCCCCGTGGCCGAGGCTCGGCGCGCGGATCTGCTCGAGCGGCCACAAGAGATTGTGGACCTTGACGACGACGGCTCGATCCCGCTGCGACTGCGGCCCTTCGAGGTCGTCACGCTCCTGCTCGAGCTCGCCTGACTTCTCGGCCGCCGGATGACGCGTTGGTCAGGCCTCCGCTGCGCGCAGGCGGTGCTTGGCTATCTTGCCGTTGGGATCGCGCGGCAGCTCGTCGACGAAGGCCACCTGACGGGGCCGCTTGTAGTCAGCGAGCCGCTCCCGGCACCAGGCCACGACCTCGTCGGTGTCGAGGCTGGCGCCGGCGCGGGGCTGGACCACGGCCTTGAGGGCCTCCCCCCAGCGCTCGTCGGGCACGCCGTAGACCGCGCAGTCCGCCACGTCGGGGTGCAGGTAGAGCACGTCTTCGATCTCGCGGGGGTAGACGTTCACGCCGCCCGTTATCACCATGTCAGCCCGGCGGTCCGTGAGGAACAGGTAGCCGTCCTTGTCCAGATAGCCCATGTCGCCCACGGTGAAGCGCTCGCCCTTGAACGCGCCCGACGTCTTCTCGTCATCACGGTGGTACCGGAAGGGCGCCGACTCCGGTCGCACGTACACCAGCCCCACCTCTCCGGGAGCGAGGACCCGGCCCTCGTCGTCGAGGATCACGATCTCGTTGCCGCCGATGGCCCGCCCCACGCTGCCCGGGTGCTCCAGCCACTCCTGCGGCGAGATGGCGGTGCCGCCTCCCTCGGTGGCGCCGAAGTACTCGAAGACCTTCTCCGGCCCCACCAGCTCCATGAACGCCCGCTTGACAGGGACCGGGCACGGGGCGGCGGCGTGCAGCACCACGTGCAGCGACGACAGGTCGTAGGACGCCCGGACCTTCGGTTCCAGGTCCAGGATGCGGATGAAGTTGGAGGGGACCATGTGCGTGTTGGTCACCCGGTGATCCTGGATGAGGGCCAGGCAGGACTCGGCGTCCCAGCGGGGCATGATGACCACGGTCGCCCCGAGGGCGAGGTGCGCCTGGGCAAAGGCGGCCGGCCCGGAGTGGTAGGAGGGCCCGACGAGCAGATGGACGTCGTCCGGGCCGAAGCCCCACCGGGCACCCATCCCCGCCATCCCCGCCGCCGTTCGGCGCAGGTCGTCGCCGCCGGGCACGACGCCCTTGGGGCGTCCCGTCGTACCCGACGTGTACACCATGGTCGTAGGCCAGCCGTCGCCATCGCCCTCGCCCGGCCCGGCGGGGCCCGGCCCGGGAGGCCGGCCCGAAGAGTCAGCCAGGGCCTCCTCGTAGCCGTCGCCCACCACCAGTCGGGGGATGCCCGGCACGTCGGCCAGGCTCGCGGCCAGCTCGGGGTCGACCACCACGGCCCGGCAGTCCGAATCGGTCAGCACCCATCCGGTCTCGGCCGCCTTGAAATGGATGTTCACCGGGACGGCCACGGCCCCGAGTCGCCCGGCGCCGTGAACGACCTCGAACCACTCGAAGGAGTTCGGCAGCATCACGCCGACCCGGTCGCCTCGCGCCACACCGAGGCGCGAGAGGGCGTCGGCGGTCCGGTGGGCCCGGTCGTCCAGGTCGGCGTAGGTGCGCATCTCGGGTCCCAGCACGAGGGCGGGATGGCCCGGGCGCACGGCGGCGGCGGCAGGGATGCCGTACTGGGGATCAGCAGGCATCGTCAGTGTGCGAAGGCGTCCTGTTGCCCATGATGCTGACAACGATGTCATACTTGCGCCCAGTGGGACCAGGCACGGGGGGTATCGGTGCTCGTCACGACGGCCCAGGCTCGACGGCCGGGCCGATCCCGCGGGTTCGGGCGGGTCGACTGGGGCGATCGGACTGGACGCGACAACGCGCGCGCGACCTTCGTAACCTGACCGCAGTGCAGTTGACCGCAGCCCCCCACCGGAGGTCGCCATGCCCCGTCTGGCCACCAGGGCCTTCCGCCTCGTCGCCCTTCCTGCCGTCCTCAGCCTGATACTGGTTGCCTGCGGCAACGCCTCGGGCGGAGGCGGCGGCGGCAGTCAGACGCAGGGGGTGACGTCCAACGAGATCGACATCGGCGGCATCGCCGCCAAGACCGGGCCCCTGGCCAACCAGTACGGACCGATCTTCCAGGGCGTGCAGGCCTACCTCGACCAGGTCAACGCGTCCGGCGGGGTGAACGGGCGCAAGATCAAGTACGTCGCCCAGCTCGACGACCAGACCCTGCCCTCGCTCGACGTCTCACAGGCCCGGGCGCTGGTCACCCAGGACAACGTGTTCGCCGTCGTGGGCGTGGCCACGCCACAGTTCCCGGGCGGCAAGTACCTGGCGCAGAACAACGTCCCCACCTTCGGCTGGAACGTCAACCCCGAGTGGTCCGCGGGCCCCAGCCTGTTCGGCGACAAGGGCTCCTTCCTCAACTTCACCCACCAGGGGCCCCTGGTCGCATACCTGGCCAACCGGGTCGGCGCCCAGAAGGTCGGCGTTATCGCCTACACCGTCTCCCAATCGGCCGACTGCGCCACCGGCACGATCAACACCTTCCAGAAGTTCGCCCCCCAGACCGGTCAGCAGGTGGTGCTCAAGGACACCAGCCTCCCGTTCGGCTTCACCGACATCAGCGGCGACATCACCCAGCTCAAGAACAGCGGGGCCCAGTTCGTCGGCACCTGCATGGACCCGACCGGCAACACCGTGCTCAGCAAGGGCCTCCAGGAGGCTGGCCTCTACAACCAGGTCAAGCAGTACTGGCCCAACGGCTACGACCAGAGCGTGCTCAACCAGTTCGCACCGCTCATGGAGGGCGTCTACTTCCAGACCGGCTTCGTCCCCTACGCCCACGGGTTCACCCAGGGGATGGACAACTACCTCGACGCCATGGCGAAGGCTGGTGCGCCGGTCAGCGACGTCACCCTGGCCGGCTGGATCAACGCCGACCTGTTCGTCACCGCGCTGCGCCAGGTGGGCCCCAACGTGACCCGCCAGAACGTCGTCAACACGATCAACAAGATGACCCACTACACGGCGGGCGGCATCTCACCGGGGATCGACTGGACGGTGCAGCACACCAGCAGCGGGCCAATCGACTGCAACGCCTTCCTCCAGGTCCAGCAGGGCCACTTCACCTCTGTGTTCGGGAGCGGCAAGAACCCCTTCGTCTGCTTCCAGGCGCCCAACGCCACCACCATGAACCCGGTCCCGTTCCCGAACGATCCGACCACGTTCTTCAACTCGACCCAACCGACGCCCAAGACCAGCTGACCCGGCTTGACGCACTTCCTGTCCTTCGCCATACCGGGCATCCCGTTCGGCTTCGTCTACGCGCTCGTGGCGGTGGGGTTGGTCCTCACCTACAAGACCTCGGGCGTGTTCAACCTGGCCTTCGCGGCCCAGGCCTACGTGTCGGCGGCGATCTTCTACGCTGCGGTGTCCCAGCACCACTGGTCCAAGTGGGCGGGCTTCGTGCTCGCAGTGGTCGTGGCCGGACCGGCGCTGGGGTACCTGCTGGACCGCTTCTTGTTCCGGCACATGCGCACCGCCCCCACCGTGGTGAAGCTCATCTCCGGGCTCGGCCTGCTGATCGGCGTGCCCTCGATCGTGCAGTTCTTCTGGCCCGGCCAGCACCAGAACCCGCCCAGCCTCTCCCCGAAGCCGAACGCCGTCTACCACTTCGGTAGCTACCACATCGACGGCAACCAGCTGGTCGTCATCGTCGCCGTGCTCGTGGTGATGGCGGCCCTGGGCCTGCTGTTCAAGTTCACCGCCCTGGGCCTCAAGATGCGAGCGGTCGTCGAGAGCCCCCGCATGGTGGAGCTGGCGGGCATCAATTCGAGCAGGATCAGCTCCTTCGCCTGGATGCTCTCCAGCTTCCTCGCCGCCCTGGCCGGCGTCCTGCTGGCCCCGTACTACGCCAACGTCGACCCGCTCAACTTCATCTCCCTGCTGGTCGCAGCCATCGCCGCGGCGGTGTTCGCGGGGTTGGCCAGCCTGCCTCTCGCCCTGGCGGGCGGCCTCCTGCTGGGGATCTTCCAGCAGGTACTGACGGGGTACCTGCCGCTGAACAGCATCCTCGCCACCGGGCTGCGGCCCTCGTTCCCATTTGTGGTGCTCGTCCTCCTCCTGCTGTTCTGGCCGCCGGTACGGCGACGCCGTGAGGCCGCCGACCCCCTGGCGGGCTGTGACCCGCCTCCGCCGGCCCTGGCCGCCTCCTTGCGAGGCGCGACCCTCGACCGGCTGACCAAGATCATCTTCCCGGTCTTCATCGTCGTCTACATGGTGGTCTCGCTGTTCCTCGTCCCAACCCACTGGCTGTTCCTGCTCACCCAGGGCATCGTCTACGCCACCATCTTCCTGTCCATCACCGCCCTCACCGGCATGAGCGGGCAGATATCCCTGTGCCAGGCCAGCTTCGCCGGCATTGGCGCGTTCACCGCCGGCCAGCTGGCCACCCAGTTCAACATCAACTTCATCGTCGGCATGATCATCGGAGGAGTAGTGGCGGGCGCGGCGGGCGCACTGGTGGCCATCCCCACGTTGCGTCTCAGGGGCCTCTACCTGGCCCTGGCCACCTTGGCCTTCGCGCTCCTGGCCAGCAACGTCCTCTTCCCCCAGAGCTGGTTGGGCAACGGCGACACCGGGGTGAGCGTGCCCAGGCCCGGCGGCTTCAGCGGCAACCGGGCCTTCTTCCTGCTGGCCATGGCGGTGTTCGCCATCTGCGCGGTGATCGTGATCCTGGTGCGAAAGGGCACCATCGGCCGGTACCTCGCCGCCCTCCGGGGCAGCGAGGTGGCAGCCGAGACGATCGGGATCAACCCGGTGCGGGCCAAGATCACCATCTTCGCCCTGTCGGCGGGCATCGCCGGCGTGGGCGGCGCGATGTTCGGATCCCTCCAGGGCACGACCTCGGCGGGCGACTACAACGCCTTCTTCTCGCTCCTGTTCGTCGTGCTCGTGCTCACGACCGGCGTCCGGACGGTGGAAGGAGCGGTCAACGCCGGCATCGCCTTCGTCGTCGTGCCCGAGCTCTTGGGCAACCTCGGGAGCCGGTTCACGGTGCTGGCCTTCTTCCTGTTCGGGATCGGCGCCCTCACCTACGCCCGGCACCCGGAGGGCGCCGTCGAGTACAACAAGCGCCGGTCCCTGTTGCGCATCTCCGCGTGGCTGGACCGCCGGGCGGGTCGGGAGCCCACCACGGCTTCCTTTGACCGGCGCACGCTGGCCGCACCCGACGTCCCCACCCGGGAGCTCGGGGACGACGGCAAAGTGGAGCCCGACGTTGCCGGCTCCCGACCGCGGGGCGGATCCTGAGATGGCCCTGCTCGAGGCGACCGGCATCTCCAAACGCTTCGGTGGCGTCGTCGCGCTGTACGAGCTGTCGCTCGGAGTCGAGACTGGTGAGGCGGTCGGCCTGGTCGGGCCGAACGGGGCGGGCAAGACGACCCTGTTCAACTGCCTGCTCGGCATCCTCCGCCCCGACACCGGCACGGTCACCTTCGACGGCCACGGCCTCAGCCGCATGCCCATCTACCGGCGGGCGCGGCTCGGCATCGGCCGCACCTTCCAGCGCATCGAGCTGTTCACCGAGATGTCGGCGCGCGACCACCTGCTCGTGGCCGAGCGCGCCCGGCGGGGTGGCGGGGCCCTCTGGAAGGACCTCCTCAACCAGGGCGCCCCGACCACCGACGAGCGCGTCCGGGCCGACGCCGTCCTCAGCCTCCTGGGGATCGAGGACGTGGCCGACCTCCCCGTGGAGGCGCTGAGCCTCGGTCACGGGCGGCTGGTCGAGCTGGGCCGGGCGCTGGTCACCGAACCCCGGCTACTGCTCCTCGACGAGCCGTCCTCGGGGCTCGACCGCATGGAGTCGCTGGCTCTGGCGCGAGTCCTCGGCCGGCTGTCACAGGAGCGGGACACGGCCATCCTCCTCGTCGAGCATGACCTCGAGATGGTCCAGCGCGTCGCCAGCCGCCTGTGCGTGCTCGACCTGGGTCAGCTGATCGCCGACGGGCCCACCGCCGCCGTCATGGGCGATGCGAAGGTGCGGCGTGCCTACCTGGGGGAGGCGGTGTGACCAGCCTCGGCAACGGATCGGGCGCAGCCGGCGGTGCGCTGCTCGAGCTCGACCGGGTGTCTTCGGCGTACGGGCCCTTCCGGGCCATCTTCGACGTGTCCTTCTCGTTGCCTGAAGGCTCGGCCACGGCGCTGCTCGGGCCCAACGGATCCGGCAAGTCGACCATCGCCCGGATCTGCACCGGCCTCGTCCCGGTCACGTCAGGCCATCTCCGCTACGCCAGCCAGGACGTGACGGGACTTCCGGCCTGGCGGCTGGCCCGCATGGGCATCGCCCACGCGCCCGAGGGTCGTTCGGTGTTCGCGTCACTCACGGTCGAGGAGAACCTGGTCCTGACGTTCCGCCAGGCCCTCGGCCGCAAGCACATGCGCCAGGCGCTGGATCGCGCCTATGGTGCCTTCCCCCGCCTGGGCGAGCGCCGCGACCAGAGCGCGGGCACCCTCTCGGGGGGCGAGCAGCGCATCCTGTCGCTGGCCAAGGTGCTGGCCAACCCGCCTCGGCTTCTCGTGGTCGACGAGCTGTCGCTCGGGCTGGCTCCGATCGTGCTCGACGATGTCTTCCGCATCCTGGGTGACATCCATCGGGCCGGCACCACACTGCTCATCGTCGAACAGCACGTGGGGCGAGCGCTCCAGATCTCCGATCGCGCCGTGCTCCTCAACCAGGGCCAAGTCATGCACGCCGGGCCGGTCAGCGAGCTCGGTGATGTGATCGAGCACCTGCTGCCGGGCACCCCGGCCCGCTGACCTCCGGGTCGGGCCGACTACCCGGTTATGCCGGGCACTGTCCGCCGACGAGGGAGATCAGGGCGCAGAAGGTGTTCTGCGAGACCAGCCACTTCCCGTTCTGGAACACCGCATAGCCGGTCTGCCCGGCCAGGAGTGGGGCGCCGGTCGACCTGTTCACCAGGTCGTAGCTGACCTTGGCGCAGGGCGACGTCAGGGCGGCCTGCTGGCACTGGCTGGCCGGCAGCACGGAGACGTTCGTGACCTTGGCGGCCGTGACGGCCGCGGACGGGTTGGCGTAGTTCTTGAAGAACTGGTCTCTGAGCTTGCTGTTGTTCTGCAGCAGCAGGAGCTTCGAGTTGTTGTCGGGGTTGCCGCCGTTGAAGAAGGCTGTCCAGTTGGTGGTGATCACCGCCGTCGCCTGCGCTGGGCTCTGCGTCGTCGTGGTGGAGCTGCTGGAGCTGCTTCCCCCGCCACAGGCGGCCACGACCACAGCCATCCCCGCCACCGCCACGCCTACTGACAGGGGCCTCAACGTGCGCATATCGTCCCTCCCGGCCGATTAGTCGAATCAGCCTACACCTGACGCCAGTGTCAGCGAGGGACGGCACACGGAGCTACCATCCGCTCCGGTGGCGCACCTCCTGCCCGATCCCGAGCCCCGCCCCCGCCGCTACACGATCGTCTCGGTCGACGACCACCTGATCGAGCCGCCCGACCTGTTCGAAGGGCGCATGCCCGAGGCGCTGTCAGAGGACGCACCCCGGGTGGTCGAGACCGACGAGGGCGCCGAGATGTGGCTCTACGAGGGCAGCCACTATCCCAACGTCGGGCTCAACGCCGTCGTGGGACGGCCCCAGGACGAGTGGAGCATGGAGCCCGCCCGCTTCGACGAGATGCGCCGAGGATGCTGGGACATCCACGAGCGCATCCGGGACATGGACATCGGCGGCATCGAGGCCTCGCTCAACTTCCCCTCGCTGCTCGCCGGGTTCGCCGGGACGGTGTTCTCCCGCAGCAAGGACCAGGAGCTGGGCCTGGCCTGCGTCCGGGCCTGGAACGACTGGCACCGCGAGGTGTGGGCGGGGACCTATCCCGCGCGCATCATCCCGCTACAGATCCCGTGGTTGTCGGATCCAGCGGTGGCCGCAGAGGAGATCCGCGCCAACGCCGAGCGCGGTTTCAAGGCGGTCAGCTTCGCCGAGAACCCCGCCAACATCGGTCTCCCCTCCATGCACACCGACCACTGGGATCCGTTCCTCCGGGCCTGTGAGGAGACCGATACCGTCGTGTGCCTGCACACGGGATCGTCGGCGTGGACCGCGGCCACCTCACCGGGCGCCCCGCTCGAGCTGCTCACGACGCTGTTTCCGGCCAACGCCCTGGCGAGCGCGGCAGACTGGGTGTGGGCCCGGATCCCGCTGCGGTTCCCGGGGATCAAGATAGCCATGGCCGAGGGGGGCATCGGCTGGGTGCCGATGCTGCTGGACCGCCTCGACTACGTGGTCCACCACTCGGCTCAGCAGGGCGGGGTGTGGGACGGGCCGCTGCTGCCCTCCGAGGCGCTCCAGCGCAACTTCTGGTTCTGCACCATCGACGACCCATCGACGATGGAGCTGCGGGCGCGCATCGGGATCGATCACATCATGCTCGAGAGCGACTATCCGCACGCCGACTCCACCTGGCCCGACACCCAGGTCGTGGCCGAGCGGCGAATCGGGAGTCTGCCCGACGCCGAGGTGCGCAAGCTCACCTACGAGAACGCGTCCCGCCTGTTCCGTCACCCAGTGGTGGCTGCAGGCGCGAGCGACTAGCCGGGACCTCGGTCAGGACCCGTCGTCGCTGGCGGGATAGCCGATCCAGCCGAAGTCGCCGCAGGTGCTGAGCGGCGCCCGCGTGACGAAGCCATTGGCCGAGTCCTGCCACTGGGCGATGATGTAGCACTGCTGGTGCGGCTTGCTGAAGTCGTAGGTGTGGTAGTCCAAGGGCGCCCACAGCCCATGGTTGCTGTAGTTGTTGAGGCCGTTCATCCAGGCCTCGAAGCCGGCCCTGGTCGGCGCCCCACCCATTGCGGTGAGCGCATCGCCGAACATCTGCCCGGTCCCGTAGCCGTCGACGCTCCACTCGTGCAGCGGGCAGCCCTTGCAGTAGGCGTCGAAGTCGTGACGGAACTGGGCCACGGCCGGGTTGGCCGTGTCGTTGTACGAGTCCTCGGTGCCGGTGACGAAGACCGAGTTGCGGCACGGGGCGCTCCAGGTGCCGACCAGCTGGCCCCATGCCTCGATCGTGGAGACCTTGGCCTTGGGGTGGAACTGGTTGCGGTCGAAGGCCTGGCACAGCTTGGCGTTGGCGTTGGTGTCGAGCGCGTCCCAGACACCGTCCACGCCCTTGGACTTCATGTTCACGGCGTCGGTGTCGAACGTGGGCGCTGCGGGGTTGGCCCCCGAGTTGGAGCCCCCGCAGTCGTAGGTGTTGTTGATGCCCGAGCCCTGGGCCTGCTTCTCCTCGGCGATGCCCTGCTGCTGGGACACGGCGATGCTGTAGAAGCAGAAGCCGCCGTTGCTGACCCCCATGTTCTGGTGGAACCACTGGAACTGCCACGGCTGCTGCTCCAGCGTCCCGTTGTTGCCCACCTGCTTGCCATTGCGCGGATACCCGCCGCCCCCGAGATAGGAGAACATGTTGGGGTACTTGTAGTACCCGTTGTTGAGCGGGAAGCCGAGGTCGGGGACGTTGTGGCTGAACTCGTAGGTGGCCGACCGGGCGCTGGCATCGCTGTTGTTGGCGATGAAGGCGAAGACGTGGTTCTGCTCGACGAGCTTGGTGGCGCAGGCCAGGTTCTGCGAGCCGTCCTCGGCGTCGTCACACGTAACCAGGTTGATCTTGCGCCCGTTGATGCCGCCCTTGGCGTTGACGGACTGGACCCAGGTCTTCAGACCGTTCTGGGTCACGCCGAAGGCCTGCGGGCCGAAGGACCCGCCTGTCGCGGTGATGTTGCCGATCGTGATGCTGTTGGGCGTCACCCCGACGTCGCTGGCCGTGTTCCCCGGTGCACCCGCGCCCCCACCGCCACCGCCGCCGCCGGCGCTCCCACCGCCGGTGCCTGCGGCTCCCGCCGAGCCTCCGCCGCCTGCTCCTGCCGTGACCCCCTGGGCTCCGGCAGTAGCGCCCGAGCCGTTGGCGCCGCCGGCACTGCCCTGATCGCCCGCCGAGAGGTCGCCTGAGCTGGCCGAGCCCCGCTGGGCCTGAAGGAACGCCGCGTTGCCCAATCGCGTGCCGCACGCAGAGAGCGTCAGCGCCCCGATTGTCACCCCGATCACCGCGAGTCTCGAACGACGCATCCCCCAACTCCCGTCCAACGGTGAAACGGACAAAGTGTACTAACCTGACATCAACGTCGGAAAACTTTACAGGTGGACATAGCAGGCAAGGATTCGCTGTCGGGGTCGTCGAATCCTGGCCCGTGGGGGCCTTGGTACAACCCTCGCCGGGGAGAGCAAGCCGTGAGCGAGACCAGAGCGCTGAGGTGGGTACGTCGTTCCTGCCTCGGGGGGGCGGCGCTGTTCGGCATGGTCGCGTTGCTCGGCCCCACCGTGGCGGGCGCTGACAGCGCCTCGGGCGGTGCCCGCCCGGGCGTGTTCTCCGGGGTGGCCGCGGCGACGGCCATCCACCAGGAGACAAACGGCAAGGCTGGGATCGGCCCCACGTCAGAGCCCATCTACAGCAGCTTCCCCGACGGTCTGAGCCAGTTCTCCGACAGCACGCTGCTCGCCCGCGGGTCCACCTACTGGCCTGGCGCCACCGTCAACGGGCTCGGCGGCCTCCTGTGCACGGCCGGGGCCACCCCCGGCTGCGGGTTCCCGCCGTTCCCCCTCTCGGCCCAGACCAGCGGGTCGCCCCCTGACGCCCACACCGCCTCCTCTCAGAACCTCGGGGGCGGCGGAGCGCCGGCAAGTCTCGCCGCCCTCGGCGCAGCCGCCCACGCCGACCCCGACGGCGTCTCGACCGACGCCGTCGACGGTGGCTACACCCTCGGGACCGGAGGTGGCGGGGCTTCCTCGGCCCAGGCCGGCCAGGCGCTTGCCGCCGCCAGTCTGGGCTTCCGCCGTCAGGTGGCGGCCATCACGCACGGTCCTCAGGCTGCCGGCTCGGTCCAGCCCACGGCGACGGACGGGACCGTCGCCCAGGTGGGCTCTTCGGAGTCCCACACCAAGCAGTCCTTCGCACCGAAGGATCCGTCGACCATGGTCGTCCACGCCGAGACACGTCTGGCGGGGGTCGACCTGCTCGGAGGGATGATCCACGTCGACTCGATCCTCGCCACCTCCGACTACCAGGCCAACGACCACGGCACCGACAAGCACGTCGACCACGTGACCGTGCACGGTGTCACCGCAGGCGGTCAGCCCGCCTCGATCGACCAGAACGGCGTCACAGTCGGAGGCAGCACCCAGGGCGGCCCCATCCTCGACTCCATCAACAGCGCCCTCCAGTCCGCGCTCCAGGCGTCGGGATCACAGGTTCACCTCGTGGGCGACACGACCAACCCGCCTCAGCCCATCGGTGGCACCGGATGCGGCAAGGCGGAGGCGGACGGTCTGCTCCTTCACCTCCAGGCCGACGCCTCGCAGGTGCCCATGGGTGACCTGTTCTTCACCGACCTCACCCTCGCCAGCGCGTGCACGGCGGCGACGACCAGCGCCCAGCTGGCATCCGACCTCGGCGGCGCCGGCACCGGCGGGACCGACGTCGGAGGCGCCAGCGGCGCGACACAGGGAGCACTGGCATCCCCGGACCAGGGCGCGGCCCTCTCGAGCACCTCCGCGCTCCCGGGGACGCCCGGCAGCCCGGCGACTCCCGGCTCGCTGGCCACCTCCTCGCCCGGCCGACGCGGTGCGCACGCCACGCCCGGCGGCTCCGGGTTCATCGGCGAGATCATCGACCAGGCCCTCGTCACCCATCGCCTCGACGCCGTCTACCTGGCCTTCACGCTGGCGTTCGCGGGTCTCTTCCTCGGCTCGCGTCTGCTGATACCCGCCCGGCTGCCCCGCGGCCGCTGATGTCATTGGTCAGGAGCATCCATGGCCGCTGAGCGCACCCAGACCATCGCTTCTCCCGTCGCTCGAGGCGAAGCCGACCAACCTCGCCCTGTCCCCGACGGGAGCCGTCGACCGGCGCTGCCCGAGGACCTGGTGGACCCGGCGCAGTTCTGGAAATGGGCGGCCCGGTCGCTGGGCAAGACGAGCCGCCCCGTGGTCGGATGGGTGCTCACCGGTATCGGGCTGCTGGCCATCTTCCTGGGTTGGTTCGGCATCTCGGGTCAGGCGCTGGTCGCCAAGCAGCTCCCGTTCCTGATCTCGGGCGGGATCGGTGGCATCGCCCTCGTCGCCATCGGCGCCGTCATCCTCGGCACCGAGGACCTGCGCAACGATTCCGGTCGCCTCGACCGCCTGGAGAAGCAGATCGCCCAGCTGCATGCGGTCCTCCTGGCCCGCGCCGATGCGCCCGACGTGAGCCTGGGCGAGCGAGAGTCGCCTCGTCACCCCAACGGCAAGCACGAGCGCGATCTCTACGGTCCCGACGACGCGGACGAGCTGATCGCCCTGCCCGGAGGCACCACGTTCCACCGGCTCGGATGCTCCATGGTCGAGGGCAAGGCCGAGGTCGAGGCGATCACCGTGGACGACGCGCGCGGCGAGGGCCTCAAGCCGTGCCGGCTGTGCGATCCGGTTCCCTCCGACCGGTGAGGACCAGCAGGTGATCCTGGCGGCCGCCAGCCAGGGTTCGGGAGGCATCACCTTCTGGCTCCAAGTCGTCATCGCCGGTATCGCCACCGGCTGCATCTACTCCCTCGCGGGCATGGGGGTGGTACTGACCTACAAGGCCACCGGCGTGTTCAACTTCGCCCACGGCGCCGTGGCCATGATCGTCGCCTACTCCCTCTGGCAGCTGGCGAGCGGATGGCACGTACCGCTGGTCCCGGCCGCGATCATCGCCCTCGTAGTCGTCGGGCCGGGCATCGGTCTGCTCCTCGAGCGCGTGGTGTTCCGGCCCCTGGAGCGGCGCGGCGCGGGACAGACCGAGAAGCTGGTCGCCACCCTTGGCATCTTCCTGGGCCTGCTCGGGCTCGCCTACGCCGTCTGGACGGGCACCGTGCGCCAGGCGCCCGCCCTCGTGAGCTCGACGTCCATCAACCTCGGCGGTGGCTTGTACATCGGCACCGACCAGCTGGCGGTGGTGGTCATCGTCGGGGTGATCAGTGTCGCCCTGTGGCTGCTGTTCCGCTTCACCCGGATCGGCATGGAGATCCGGGCGGTCGTCGACCGGCGAGAGCTTGCGGAGCTCTCGAGCATCCCGGCCAACCGGGTGGCCGGCTTCTCCTGGGCCCTGGGCTGCGGGCTGGCGGGCCTGACCGGGGTGCTGCTGGCACCTCAGTTCGGGCTCGACCCGTTCCACCTCACCCTCCTCGTCATCGAGACGTTCTCTATCGCGGTGGTCGCGCGTCTGGTCAGCCTCCCCATGGCGGCCGGCGCGGGCGTCCTGTTGCTCGGGGTCGTCAACAGCCTGCTGACCGAGTTCCACCTCGTGACGCTGCCGGTGATCGGCCTCAAGCTGCCGTCCGGGGTCGCCACCGGGTTCGACCAGCTCAAGCCCAACCTGTCCGTCGTCATCCTGTTCGTGGCCCTGTTGGTGCTGCGCAAGCTCGACGAGGTGGGCGGCGCCTCGGGTGGACCGGGCCTCCTGCTGCAAACGGTCGGGCGCCTCCGACGCCCGGCGGGAGCCGGCGTCAGCACTCCTCGTGCCGCGCTGCTCGTCGTCGCCGCCGCGATCGCAATCGTGGTGCCGCTGACCCTCGACACCATCAGGCTCGGTGACGCCCAGGAGGTGCTGGCCCTGATCGTGGTCTTCACCTCGATCGTCTGCATCACCGGCTTCTGCGGCTATATCACCCTCGGCCAGGCCGCCTTCGCCGGCATCGGCGCCTACGTCGCCGCCCGGGTGGCCAACGCCCTCGGCCTTCCCGTCATCCTGGCCATGCTGGTCGGCGCGCTGGCCGCCCTCGTCCTCGGGCTGGTGGCGGGCTACCCGGCCCTCAAGCGGCGGGGCCTCTTCCTCGGTCTCACCACCCTCGCCATCGGCCTGCTCGCCTACCAGTTCGTGTTCTCCAGCAACGTCTTCGCGGGTGGATCGGGGGGGCTGACGGCGCACCGTGCGAGCGTGCTCGGGCTCTCCTTCGCGGGCGACAGGGCCTTCTACTGGTTCGAGCTGTTCTGGGTGGTCGTGATGCTCGTGCTGGCCCGCAACCTGCGCAGCGGACGACTCGGTCGCATCCTGGCCGCCATGCGGGACTCGGAGACCGCGGCGCGGTCAGTCGGCATCGACTTGCGCAGGTACAAGCTGTTCATATTCGCCGTCAGCGCCTTCATCGCCGGGATCGGTGGCACCCTGCTCGCCCAGCAGACCCAGGTCTTCACGCCCTTCGCCTTCGACCCGTTCACCAGCCTGACGTGGTTCCTCGTCGTGGTGGTGGCGGGGGTGGGCAGCCTCTCGGGCGCGGTGGTCGGAGCGGTGCTGTTCGTCATGCTCAACACCTTTGTGCACCAGGCCGGCTTCTCCGATCTCATCTTCGCCCTCCTGGCCCTGTTCATCGGCTACCTGCCGGGTGGATCCCTGGCCGGCATGGCGATGCAGCTGAGCGCTCGGGTGCGAGAGCCCCGACGGCTGATCGAGGCGTTCGCCCACGCCGCCGCCACTGGCGCCCTGCCTGCGCCGGCGGCCCGGTCGCAGGGTCCGGTGGGCAACGGGCACCGATCGTCAGCCACGCTGGGGCGCACCGCCGTGCTCGCGCCCGGAGCCGGCAACGGGTCGGCGGGCGAAGAGGACCTGGTCCCTTCGCCGTTCGCCGAACGGGTGCTGCAAGGCCGGTCGGAGTGAGCCTTCTCGAGGCGACCGACCTCGTCAAGCGCTTCGGCGGCCTGCTCGCCGTCGATCAGGTGACCCTGGACGTCCCCGAGGCCAGCATCACGTCGTTGATCGGACCGAACGGTGCAGGCAAGACCACGGTGTTCAACTGCCTGACCGGCCTCCTCGAGCCGGACCAGGGGACGGTGCGACTGGCGGGCCGGGACATCACCCGCCTCGAGACCCACGTCCGGGCCCGCCTCGGCCTGGGACGTACGTTCCAGCGCCTCGAGGTCTTCACGGGGATGACCGTGTTCGAGAACCTCCAGGTGGCGGCGGAGACGGCCCGGCCAGGCAGGACATTTCGAGGCGTCTTCCAGCTGCGACATCCGGACGAGCCCGCGGTCGTGGCCCGCGTGCACGACGTCCTCGACCAGGTCGGGCTGGGCGAGGTGCGCGACCTCATGGCCGGCGACCTGCCCACGGGTGCGCTCAGGCTGGTCGAGCTTGGACGGGCTCTGTGCACCGAACCCGCCGTCCTGTTGCTCGACGAGCCTGGCAGCGGCCTCGACTCGACCGAGACCGACCACCTGCAGTCCGTGCTCGGCGACATCGCCGACAGTGGCGTCGGGATCCTGCTCATCGAGCATGACGTCGACCTCGTCATGGCGGTGTCGGAGACGATCTACGTCGTCGACTTCGGCCGGGTCATCGCCGTCGGCGACCCTCAGGAGATCGCCAACAACGATGCCGTTCGAGCGGCGTACCTCGGCGCCGAGGCCGGAGGTCCCGAGGCCGGAGGTCCGGAGGAAGGCGAGCCCGAGGCGGGGGACCCCGGGGAACTCGGCCTCCGCGGCCGGTCCGAACCCAGAGAGGGCGCCGGTGCCGGCCCAGCTCGAGCTTGACCACGTCACCACCGGCTACGGCAAGGTCGAGGTCCTGCACGACGTCAGCCTCGCCGTGCCTCCGGGCGCGGTGGTCGCCCTCCTCGGACCGAATGGCGCCGGCAAGACGACCACCCTGCGAGCGATATCCGGCACCCTCCCCGTGTGGCGGGGGCACGTCCGCCTCGACGGGCGGACCATCAGCGGCCGCTCCGCGTACGAGATCGCCACGAGAGGGCTGACCCTGATCCCCGAAGGGCGGGGGATCTTTCCCGGGCTCGACGTACGCGACAACATCGCCATCGGCGCCAACGCGGCCCGCGGGCTGCGGAGCGGCGAGCGGTCGCGCAATATCGAGAGGGTGCTCGAGCTGTTCCCCCGGTTGCGCGAGCGCATGGACCAGCGGGCCGGGACGCTCTCGGGAGGCGAGCAGCAGATGCTGTCCCTGTCGCGGGCATTCCTCGCCTCCCCTCGGGTTCTCATGATGGACGAGATCTCGATGGGCCTGGCTCCCACCATCGTCGAGCAGCTCTTCGAGAGCGTGGCCACACTCAAGGCCGAGGGCCTCACCATCGTGCTGGTCGAGCAGTACCTGACCTACGCGTTGCGCTTCGCCGACCTGTGCTACGTGATGGCGAAGGGAACCGTCGCCTTCGTGGGTGAGCCCGCGGAGCTCCAGAGAAGCGACGCCCTCACCAGCTCGTATCTCGGCGTGGGTTGAGAGCCGGACTCGGACCATGACGACGCCGTCAGGTACTGACCATCGTGAGCCCGTGGCTGGGGCCGGCGGGGCGTTGAGCGCGACCGACCTCGCCGAGGCCCACGTCGAGGGGACGACGGCCCTCGCCGTCGCCAAGCGGTACGGGTGGTTCCCGATCTTCGCTCTGGCGACGACCCTCGCCATCCAGAACGGCGAGATGTCGTCGCTGTCGCAGGCCATCCCCGGGATCGAGCATGCCTTCCGGGTCTCCGACGTCGCCGTGGGGTTCATCCCGTTCGCCATGGCGGGCGTGGGCATCATCGGAGCCATTCCCATGGGCATCCTGGCCGACCGCCTGCGGCGGACACGCCTGCTCGCCGCCGCCACCGCTCTGTGGACGGCGTGCATGGCCTTCAACGGGGCTGCCACCTCGTACCTGATGGTCTTCCTCGGTCGCCTTGGCGTCGGCGGGCTCGAAGCGACCAGCCCGGCGTCGACCTCGCTCATCGCCGACCACTACCCGGTCCAGGACCGGGGCCGCATGATGGGCTACTACCAGGCGGGCTCGCTGGCCGGCTCTCTCCTCGGCTTCGTCGGCGGGGGTGTCGCCGTCGCCGTCGGTGGGTGGCGGTGGGCCTTCTGGATGTGGGTGCCGGCGGGCTTGCTCGTCTGCTGGTTCATGCTGCGGACTCCCGAGCCCGAACGGGGGCACCAGGACGCCCACTTCCTCGCCGAGGCGGACGGGGCCAGCCCCGCCGCCGCGGTGACGACGAGGCTCGGGGCGCCCACCCGGACGGGCACACTCGACTACGAGCGGGCCAGCCTGGGCCAGGTGGCGCGGGAGTTCCTCCACATCCGCACCATGTGGCTCGGGATCGTCTCGCTCACCGTCTCCGGACTGCTCTTGAACGGCCTCAGCTTCTGGGCCGTGCCCTACTTCCGGAGGGTCCACCACATGGGCCCGGCCCAGGCTGGTCTCGTCACCAGCGTCCTCGGGGTCAGCGCCATCGTGGGCATCCTCGGAGGCGGGACCCTCGCCGACCGCCTCATGCGCCGGGGTGTGGTCTGCGCCCGGGTGTACGTCATCGCCATCGCCTCGCTGGCCGCCACACCTCTCCTTGCTGCGGCGTTCGCCAGCACCGACCTGCCCGTGACGATTCCCCTGTTCGCCTTCGGCGGCGTAGCGGTCACCCTTCCGGTCGCCCCTGCCGAGGCGATGCTCACCGACGTCGTCGTGGCTCGCCTACGAGGGCGGGCAGCCAGCGTCCGATCGGCCCTGCGGTCCGCGTCGACAGTCGGGCCCCTCGTCATCGGCGCGATGTCGACGCTCATCGGGCTGCGGCTGGCCCTGGTCGCCCTCACGCCCATCTACGCCATCGGGGGCCTCTTGATGCTGCTGGCCCTGCGCACCTACCCCCGCGACCTCGCCTTCGTGCTGGCTGAGTCCCGCCGCCGGCCGTCCTGACGGCGCCGGCCCGGGAGAGCGTCGATGACGACCCTGTTTCACCTTGCGTCGAAAACGGTCGCGTCGGCGGCAGCGCACAGGCCACTTTTCGACAAGAGGTGGAACCGCGCCTCGCCCGACGGAGCCTCGGGGCCCGTCCCGGCTTTCTGACAGCGGCGTCATACTCTTGCCAAGATGGCGACCGTGAGCCCCGACCCCCGCCCGCGTGCCCTGGTGACCGCTCCCTTCCGGGGAGAGGGCCTCGACCGGCTCCGCGCCGTCGCCGAGGTGGTGCTGGACCCGTGGATCGACCACGACCCGCTGCGCATCTACTCGGCCGAGCAGCTGGCCGAGCGGGCCGGCCGAGAGGGCGCGTCGATCATCGTGAGCGAGGCCGACCGTTGCGCCGGCCCGGTCTTCGATCTCCCTCTGGCAGCCATCGGCTCGACGCGTGGCGACCCCACCAACGTCGACGTGGCCGGGGCCACCTCGGCGGGTATCCCCGTGCTGCGGGCACCGGGCCGCAACGCCGACGCAGTGGCCGAGCTCGCCGTCGCTCTACTGCTCGCTGCCTGCCGACGGGTGCTCCCCGCCGACCGGGATGTGCGCACCGGCCAGATCTTCAGGGACGGCACGATCCCATACCAGCGCTACCGGTCCTGGGAGCTCAACGGCCGCACCGCCGGGCTCGTCGGTCTGGGCGCGGTCGGCCGGGCCCTTCGGTGGCGCCTCGAGGGCCTGGGTCTGCATGTCCTGGCCTACGACCCGTACGCCGACGACGCCACGAGCTCGCTGGACGAATTGCTCGTCCAATCCGACGTGATCTCGATGCATGCCGCTGTGACCCCGGAGACGACAGGCCTCATCGGCGCCGAGCAGCTGGCCCGGATGAAGGACGGCGTCATCTTCCTCAACACCGCCCGGGCGGCGCTTCACGACACTGATGCCCTCGTGGCGGCTCTGCGCTCGGGGAAGGTCGTGGCCGCGGGCCTGGACCACTTCGAGGGAGAGATGCTGCCCGTCGACCACCCTTTGGTGTCCATGGACAACGTCGTCCTCACGCCGCACATCGGCGGGGCGACCTACGACACCGAGACCAACCACTCCCGCCTGATCGCGGAGGACCTCGCTCGCCTCCTGGCCGGCGAGCCGCCGCTCCACATCGTGAACCCGGAGGTCCTCAAGTGAAGCAACTCGTCCTCGACACGGCCAAGGAGATGTACCGCAAGGGCCTGGTGGAAGGCACGTCCGGCAACGTCTCCGCCCGCATGCCGGACGGCTCGGTCTGCGTCACCCCGTCCTCGGTGCCCTACGAGTCGATGACCCTCGGCGACCTCGTGGTGGTCGACCTCGACGCCAACGTGATCGAGGGCCACCGCACCCCGACGTCGGAGAAGGACCTCCACCTGGCGTGCTACCGGTCCTTCGAGGAGGTCGGCGGCGTGATCCACTCCCACCCTGTGTACGGCTCGATGTTCGCCTGTGCCCGCCAGCCCGTCCCCGCCGCGATCGAGGAGTTCGTCGTCTTCGTGGGCGGCGACGTCCCGGTCTGCGACTACACGCTCACGGGCACCGCCGACCTCGGCAAGGAGGCCGTGCGCAACCTGGAGCAGACGAGCGCCGCCCTGCTGGCCAGCCACGGCATGATCACCATCGGGCCGACGCCCACGGAGGCCCTCCACGTCGCCCTGGTGGTCGAGCGCAGCGCGCAGATCGTGCACGGCGCCCGGCTGCTCGGCGGCGAGCACCCCCTACCGGAGAAGACGAACCAGAACTTCCGCGGCGTCTACGAGTACCTCCGCAAGAACCCGATGCCATGATCTCCCAACTGCCCGCCACCATGCCTGTTGCCGTGTTCGGCCGGCGGTCGGTGAGCGTCGAGGAGCGACCGGTGCCGACCCTCGGGCCGCAGGACGTGCTGGTGGAGGTGGGCCACTGCGGAGTGTGTGGAAGCGACCTGCATTTCGTCATCGACGGGTGGGGCAGCCCAGGATCGATCGGAGGCCACGAGTGGTCCGGCGTCGTCGCCGCCGTCGGCAGCGAGGTGAGCCGCTGGTCGGTCGGAGACCAGGTCGTCGGGGGCGTCAACTCCTGCGGCGCGTGCCGGTACTGCCGGGCAGGCCGACCCACCTTGTGCACGGACCGCGGGCGAGTGGGAAGCGGCGAATGGCAGGGCGCCTTCGCCGGCTACGTGCGGGAGCACGAGCAGGCCCTCACCCCCATCCCTGAGGGCCTGTCACCTCGCGTCGCAGCCCTGGCCGAGCCGCTGGCCGTCGCCCTCCACGGGATAACCCTGAGTGGAGCCCAACCAGGTCAGCGCATCCTGGTCACGGGGGCCGGACCGATCGGAAGCCTCGTCACCGCAGCTCTCCTCGCTCGCGGCGTCACCGACGTGACGGTCAGCGAGCCCGGCGAGCGGCGCCGCCGGCTGGCCGCCGACCTGGGGGCGGCGACGGTCACCCCCGATCAGCTTGTCGCCCCGGACTGGCCCTCGTCGGTCGTCGACCAGCCCTTCGACGCTGTCCTGGAGTGCTCCGGGCGGGCGGATGCCATGGAGGCGGCCCTGGGCCAGCTTGCCGTGGCGGGCACCCTGGTCCTCGTCGGGGCCGGCATCGTGCCGCCCCGGTTCGACCCGAACCGGATCATTCTCAACGAGCTCGTTGTCACCGGCGCCTTCTGCTACGACGCCGACGGGTTCACCGACGCCCTCGAGCTGTTGGCGGGCGGCCGGCTGGCCACCGACCTGCTCATCGAGGACGACGACGTGTCGCTCGCCGGCCTGCTCGCCGCCATGGAGGGCCTGGCCGCGGGCGATATCGCCGGCAAGGTCATGGTGGCCGGTCCGATGGCCCGCCACGACAATCCCTAACTCGAGGGGGAGAGATGGCAGATACCGACACGTCCACCGAGGGGCGGCGCCAGCCTCGCTTCAACCATGTCGCCATGAGCATGCCGGCCGACGCGCTCGACGGCACCGGGCGAAAGGAGATCGTCGAGTTCTATCGGGAGGTCTTCGGCTGGGAGGAGCTCCCCACCCTGACCGAGGATCGGCACCGGCTCGTGCTCCAGGCCTACACCTACGAGCAGTTCGTGTTCCTCATCGCCGACGAGCCGCACATGACCTGTCCGGGACTCGACCACTTCGGCATGTCCGTGGGCACCGGTGAGGAGCTGGACGAGCTCCTGGCTCGGAGCAAGGCCTTCGCCGCTCGCGACGAGCGGGTCGAGATCATCGACCGGAAGATAGAGGACTACGGGATGCTCAAGCTCCACAGCTTCTACGTCCGCTACCTGCTGCCGCTGATGATCGAGGTCCAGCACTTCGAGTGGACGGGGAGCGATGCCCCGGCCGCGGCCGATGCAGGTCCGACCCTGCCCTGACCGCTCACCCGGCCTGCTCACCGTCGCGGGGAGTCGTTTACTCCGTCTCCGGGAGCATCGTCTGCCGCCCCCGGGGTGGGTCTCCGCGTGTCCGGCGATGCTCTACCCTCGGTGACCGTGGGGGCCCCGACCGGATCGCTCTGGCGACGACTGACGAGGCGCGCCTGGCTCGCCCGGGTCAGCGCCGGCGCCGCTGTCGCCCTGAGCCTTCTCGGTCTGAGCAGCCTGGTGGTCCCGTCGCTCGACACCGATGCCGCCCCCGCCGGCGCCGCCGTCAGCAGCGACTCCGGACAGCAGATCCAGGGGTTCGGCGCGTCGGGAGCGTGGTGGCCGAACGACCTCCAGCACTTCAGCGCCGCCGGCCAGGACCACGTCGCCAGTTTGCTGTTCGATCCTTCCGGGTTGGGTCTCAGCCAGTACCGGTACAACATCGGCGGCGGGGGCGTGGGCGTGACGACTCCCGAGAAGACGGCCCCGACATTCTTCGCCGGCCCCGGGAACTACGACTGGTCGGCTGATCCGGGCGGCGTCGGCTTTCTCATGATGGCGGCCCAGCACGGCGTGCGCACCCTCGTCGGATTCGTCAACAGCGCGCCCGTTGCCTGGACCACCAGCGACAAGAGCTGCGGCGGTGCCCTGGTCCCGGCGTCGCAGGCGGCCTTCGCCACCTACCTGAGCACGGTCGTGGCCCACCTCCACGACGTCGATCACGTCACCCTGTCCTACGTCAGCCCCATGAACGAGCCCGACGCCTCGCAGCCCACGTGCCGGCAGGAGGGCATGGTGGTGCCGGTGGGCCAGCGGGCCGGTCTGGTAAAGGCGGTGGCCAGCGCGCTCAACAAGCGGGCGCCCTACGCCCATGTCATCGCCGACGAGTCGAGCCTGGTGGCGTCCCAGCTGTTGCCCGAAGCGCCCCGCTGGCTCTCCGTCCCCGGCGCCGCGTCGTCGGTGGCCGCCATCGCCCACCACACTTACGACTATCCGCCCATGCCCGTTCTGCATCAGGTCGCCCAGCTGGGCGGCCAGTTCCACAAGCCACTGTGGGCCAGCGAGATCTGTTGTCGGAACAACCGGGGATTCGGCTACCAGTTCGATCCGACGATGGCGAGCGGCCTGTGGCTGGCCAACACCATCTGGGCCGACCTCACCCAGGCCCACGACTCGGCGTTCGACTGGTGGACCGCGCTCTCGCCGAGGATCGGGTGCAACCCGGTCGCCGACCCCTCCTGTACCACGAGGGTCAACCCACTGGGCCGCAACGACGGCCTTCTCTATTACGACGCGGCCGCCACCGTCGACCACAACGAGACCATCTATCCGACCAAGCGGTACTGGGCGCTTGGCAACTTCAGCCGCTACGTGCGTCCCGGCGCCGTGCTCCACAACGTCACCGGCGCCCCCCCCGGCACCCGGGCCGCCGCCTTCAGCTCCAAGAGCGGGTGGTCGGTCGTCGTCATCGACGACACTCCCGCGGGCACACCGCCGACCCCCCTCAGCCTGCACATCCCGAACGGCGGGCACACCCTGTCGCCGGTCACCGCCGTGCAGACCAGCGACACCCTCAACCTCGACCCGGTCCCGCTGCCGCGCTATCGGGGCGGGACGATGTCAGCCTCGGTCGCCCCGCACAGCGTCACCACCTATGTGTTGAACAACGTGCCCTCCGGCCGCCGCCAGACCACCGCTGCCCTGCGGCAGCCGGGACGGGGCGCCAACCAGACGAGCGGGCGAGGCACCTTGGTGCAAACCCGGAGGACAGCGCGAGCCTGACCGGGATGAGCACGCCTGTCGAGCACGTCCTGGTGACGGGCGGCGCCGGCTTCATCGGCACAGCCGTGACCCGCAGCCTGCTCGAGCGGGGCGCCGAGGTGACCGTCGCCGACATCCGACCCCTTGCCGATCGCGGCGCGCGCGCCATCACGGGCGACCTCCGTCGGCCCGAGATCCTGGACCAGGCGATGGCCCGTCGCGTCACAGCCGTCATCCATCTGGCGGCTGAGACATCGGTGCTGGCCTCGATGTCGCGCCCAGTCGAGGTCTACGAGACCAACGTGGCGCTGACCCTCTCGCTCCTCGAGCGGTGCCGCGCCGACGGTGTCGGCCACTTCGTGCTCGCCTCGACCAACGCCGTGGTCGGCGACGTTGGAGACGCCGTCATCGACGAGGAATCGCGGCTGCGGCCCCTCACCCCCTACGGCGCCACCAAAGCGGCGGCGGAGATGCTGGTGTCGGCCTACTCGGGGTCCTACGGCCTCGTCGGGTCCGCCGTGCGCCTCACCAACGTCTACGGCCCCGGGATGCAGCAGAAGGACAGCCTCGTCGCCCGCGTGATGCGAGCCTGCCGGGACGAGGGATCGGTGAGCATCTACGGCGACGGCAATCAGGTGCGCGACTATGTCTACGTCGACGACGCCGTGCAGGGCCTCCTCCTCCCCCTCGACGGCGACCTGGTGGGGCCGCTGACGATCGGCTCAGGGAGCTCGACCTCGGTCAACGAGCTCTACGACATCGCGCAGGCGGTCACCGGTGTCGACCGGCCGCTTCCCCACGTGGCTCCCCGCCCGGGCGAGATGCCGGGGGTGAGGGTGAGGATCGACAGAGCCCGGCAGCTCGGTTTCCAGCCCCGCACCAGCCTGCGCCGAGGGCTCGCCGCCACGTGGGAGGCCTTCGGTGACAGCGCCCCGGGCAGCGGAGCAGGTGGAGGGGACCATCGCGGGGTACCCCCGGGGTGAAGCTAAGCTGACGCGTCTCTTGGATTCAGGCTGCTGGGGCCCCGGGGTTAGCGGGGTTTAATATGACGGGCCCTTGGTCACGAACGCTATATCGAGGCATCGACCAGCGACACCTGCCACTGAGAAAGGATCGGGCCCGATGAACGTTCTCGTCCTCGGGGGCGACGGCTACCTGGGCTGGCCGACGGCACTGCGGTTGTCGGCGCAGGGCCACCAGGTCGGCATCGTGGACAACCTCGTGCGCCGCCAGTACGACGACGAGATGGGGGTCGACAGCCTCGTCCCGATCCGCGACCTCGAGGCTCGGGTGCGGACCTGGAGGCAGGTCTCCGGCCTTCACGTCCACACCTACGTCGGCGACCTGAACGACGCGGATTTCGTCGAGCGGACGCTGGCCGAGTCAGCCCCCTCGGCCGTTGTCCACTTCGCCGAGCAACGCTCGGCTCCCTACTCGATGATCGACCGGGCCCACGCCGTCTACACCCAGGTCAACAACGTCGTCGGGACGCTCAATCTCCTCTACGCCATCGCCGAGGTCGATCCCGACATCCACCTGGTGAAGCTGGGCACCATGGGCGAGTACGGGACCCCGAACATCGACATCGAGGAGGGGTTCATCGAGGTCACGCACCGAGGGCGGACGGACGTCCTGCCCTTCCCCAAGCAGCCGGGCTCCTTCTACCACCTCTCCAAGGTTCACGACAGCCACAACATCGCCTTCTCCTGTCGCAACTGGGGCCTGCGCTCGACGGACCTCAACCAGGGTGTCGTCTACGGGCAGGAGACCGAGGAGACGGCGCTGCATCCCGACCTCGCCACCCGCTACGACTACGACGCCGTCTTCGGCACGGTGCTCAACCGCTTCATCGTCCAGGCCGTGGTGGGCCACCCGCTCACCGTGTACGGCAAGGGGGGCCAGACGCGGGGCATGCTCGACATCCGCGACACCCTGGCGTGCATCGAGCTGGCCCTCGTCCACCCACCGGCAGCGGGCGAGTACCGCGTCTTCAACCAGTTCACTGAGTCCTTCTCCGTCGGCGACCTGGCCGAGCGGGTGGCGGCGCTGGTGCCTGGTGTGGAGATCGAGCACCTCGACGATCCAAGGGTCGAACAGGAGAGCCATTACTACCGGGCGGCCCACACCAAGCTCCTCGACCTCGGCCTTGCTCCCCACCTGCTGTCGGACGGCCTGATCACGTCCCTCCTGGCCCTGGTCGATCAGCACCGCGGGCGGGTGGACCCGAGCGCTATCCGTCCGACGGTGGACTGGCGACGCACGCACAGCCACCTGGGCGCCACCGTCGGGCGTCGCTAGTCACGGGGCGGGTGCGTCGGCGAGCCTCGTCGGCCGGGTCACCGGTCGACGCCGAGGCCGAGGCGGAGTTCGCTGCCCATCACGGCTCTCCCCAACTGGCCCCGCTCACGGTCCTCGTGCCCGCCTACAACGAGGCCCACAACATCGGCCGGGTGCTGGACTCGATCCCCGAGCGCGTGTGCGGGCTGGCCGTCTCGGTGCTGGTGGTGGTGGACGGCGGCCACGACGGCACCGAGATGATCGCGCGGGCCCGCGGGGCCTATGCCTGCGTGGCACCGCGCAACCGGGGCCAGGGCGCGGCCCTGCGTCTCGGGTACCGGATGGCGCTCGAGCACGGGGCCCGCTACCTCGCCTCGATCGACGCCGACGGGCAGTACGACCCCGCCGAGCTGGCGGGGCTCGTCCAGCCACTGATCGACGACGAGGCGGACCTGGTCACCGGCTCGCGCCGGCTCGGGTCGTCGGACGTCGGCGACCCGGTGCGGGCGGCGGGCGTCGTCGTCTTCGCCGCCCTCATCACGCTCCTCACCCGCCACCGCATCACCGACCCGGCCTTCGGCCTGCGGGCGATGAAGGCGGAGGTGCCGGCCGCGCTCGCCCTCGAGCAGTCCCAATACCAGGCGGCTGAGCTGCTGATCGCCGCCATCCTGGCCGGTTACCGGGTGGCCGAGCGCCCGGGCGTCATGAGGCCGCGCTCGTCGGGGACGACCAAGAAGGGGAGCAACCTGGCCTACGGCTACCGCTACGCCCGGGTCGTGCTGGCGACCTGGCTGCGGGACCGGTGACCAGCTCGGCCGGCGACGGCGCCGGGCGGTCGCCTGCCGGCGCGGAGGGACGAGTCGAGAGCCCGACCCGACCCCGCCACGCGCTCACCGGCGCCTTCCGGCCGGGCCCCCTGGCCGTGACCGTGCTCGTCCTCGTGCCGGTGCTGACCTTCTCGGTGCCGTCCCTCGCCGGGCATCCCTTGGTCAGCGCCGACGACCTCATCCAGAACTTCCCCCTCCGGGTGCTCGTCGCCCGCAACCTCGACCACGGGCACCTCCCGCTGTGGAACCCCTACATCTGGAGCGGGACCGCCCTCCTGGGCGGTCTCAACGCCGGCGCCTTCTATCCCGGGACGCTCCTGTTCACGGTGCTGCCCGCCGAAGCCGCGTGGGTCGTGAACGAGATCCTCGTGTACGTCGTCGCCGCCGTCGGCCTGTACGTGTTCCTGCGCCGATCGCGCCTCTCGGTCGGGGCCGCCTTCCTCGGGAGCCTGTCGTTCTCGGTCGGGGGCTTCATGAGCGCCCAGCTGGGCCACATCGACCTGGTCCAGGGGGCGAGCCTGGTGCCCTGGATGCTGATCGCCGTCCATGCGATGGCCCATCCGGGGGCGCGCAGGATCGCCCCGGCCTCCGGCGGTTCTGGGGCGCCGCCGGGGGCCGTGCAGCGGCCAGCGGTATGGACCGCGGTGCTGCTGGGCGCCTGTATCAGCCTGCTGATCCTGACGGGGTCGCCCGAGGCCCTGATCGACGACTCCATCCTGGTGGCCGTCTACGGGGCGTGGCTGGCCTGGCGCCACCGGGCGGGCCGGATACTCGTCCAGATGGCGATCGCCGCCGCCGCGGCCCTCGTCGTCGCCAGCATCCAGTGGCTCCCGGGACTGGTCTTCGCGTCCCAGTCGCAGCGATCAGGCAGCTCGTACGCCTTCTTCGTCACCGGGTCCTTGCCGCCCAAGCTCACCGCCCTGACGGCCATGCCGTACCTGCTCGGGAGCTACGGACGCTTCGGCCTGCCGCTGTACCACGGCCAGTACAACCTGGCCGAGGTCAGCTCGTACATCGGCATCCTCCCCGTTTGCGCCGCCTTCGCCATGCTCACCCGACCGTGGCGGTCCCGCCGGGCATCGGAGGGACTCGGGGTCTGGTACCTGCTCATCGCGGTCGGGCTGGTGCTGTCCTTCGGCGGGTACACCCCGCTCGGCCACCTCCTCGTCCACATCCCCATCTACGGCCAGCAGCGGCTGCAGAACCGCAACCTGGTGGCGGTCGACATCGGCCTGGCGGTCCTGTTCGCCTACTGGGTCGACGGTGTGCGGCAGCGGGTCGGTGCGCGCCCTGCTTCCGGCCCGGCCTCCCAGGCCGGCCCCGCTCCGGCCCACCCCAGCCGGTCCGAGCGGGCGGCGACGCTCCTGCCCGCGGCCTGCCTGGTCGGCCTCGTCGGCGCCCTCGTGGCCAGCCCGGTGGTCCTGTCACAGGAGCTCGGGTCGCCGGTCCCCCTGGGCTCGTTCCACCGGTTGGAGGCCTACCTGGCCGCCGGCCTCGTGCTGGCCGTGGTCGGAAGCCTCCTGGCCGCCGGGTGGGACCGGATCCCGCGGCGCCATCTCCTGCGGGCGGTAGTGGTGGTCGTTGCGGTCGACCTGGTCATCTACCAGGCCAACCAGTTCTGGCTGACCCCTGCGCCCCGGAGCGCCCTCACCGACTCCACAGGGATGGCAACGGCCATCGCCGCCCAGACGGGCCCCTCCGGGCGCTTTGCCATCTATGACCCGGACCGGAGCGACCCCGTTGCACTCAACGACCTCGGCGAGCCCGACCTCAACGTCCTGCGACGCCTCGGAAGCGTGCAGGGCTACGGGTCGCTGGTCCGGGGCGACTACGACCGGGCCACCGGCTCCCACCAGCAATCCGACCTGACGGTGACGGCGCTGGCCGGGTCCACCTTCGACGACCTCAACCTGACCACGCTGGTCACCAGGCCCGGCTACCTCTCCCGCCCCGCTCCTTCGGGGTCGACGGCGGCGCCCGCCGGCGCCATGCCCGAGACCCTGCCCCCCCGAGGCCAGCAGGCCTGGTACCTCGGTTCGCCCCTCCAGCTGACCGGCGTCAGCATGCAGCTGCGCCCCGATCCGACCTGTCCCCCACCGCCCGGCGGGCTGGGGCTCGGGTTGCTGACACCGAGCGGCGTCACCAGGCCCGTGTCCAGCTCGCTGACCGCCGACCCCAGCCGGGCGGGCTCTACCGTCGCGGCCCTGGACGGGACGACCACCGCTGTCGGGATCGTCGTCGCCAACAGCGGCGCCTGCGCCCTCACCGTCGATTCGGCAACGGTCGACACGGCGCGCTCGGGCCGCCTCTTGCTCGCCGGTCCTCTCCAGGGAGCGGTCACCCCGCCCCGGTGGCAGTTCGTGAAGACCCTGGGCAGCTTCGTGGTGTTCCACAACACGGCGGCCAGGGGACGCTTCTGGGTGGCGTCCGCTGACGGCGGGCCCGCGCCCGCGGCGACGCTGCGCGTCACCGACGACCCGCTCACGGGCAATCAGGCGGTCGTGGTCGCCACCTCCCGACCGTCCGTCGTCGTCCGCAGCGTCGCCGCCGCGCCGGGATGGTCCGCGACGGTACGGACGGGGCCCAACGGGGTGTCCCGTGATGTCCCAGTGCCGTCGAGCGGCGCGCTGGTGCAGGCCGTCCCGGTGCCTGCCGGGACCTCCTCGGTCACCTGGAGCTACCGACCGGCGAGCGTGACCGTCGGCGTCGCCATCTCGCTGACCGGACTGGCCGCCCTCGGGATCTTCGGGCTGGCCTGGTCGCTCAGGGGACCCGCTCGCCGGGCGCGGACTCGTCGTCGGCGCCACGGTGGGGTCCGGTGAACAGGATGTTGAAGAACAGGAACTTCAGGATCCAGAGGGCGGCGTAGGTGCCCACATAGGCCATGGCGACCAGCGTGACCTGGAGGGTCCTGTCGCTGGTGAGCGACTTCACGTGGCTGGAGACGGCGTCCACCGACCACATGGCCGCCACCAGGCCCAGCACGGACGCGGCCAGATAGGGAATGACCTCCTTGAGCAGGTGGGAGCGGCCCCGGCGGCCCCAGGCCCAGTTCCGGTTGAGGAAGTACGCCGGCACCATGCCCACCAGGCTGGCGACGACGCTCGTCAGGCGGGGGCTGAGCCCGCCGAGGACGCCGTAGACGACGACGAAGGTGACCAGGCTCACGAAACTGGCCACCACGGAGCCCAGCGCGTAGCGCACGACCCGGGTCACGAGCGGGATGCGCCACCAGCGGGCGACCACCTCCCGGAGGTTCGCGCCGCCGACGCCGCCGCCGACACCCGGGCCGGCCCCCTTCCGGCCATCGCCCTCCAGGGCGGCGCCGCCGGGATCGAGCTCGACGTCCATCCATGGCACCATACGCCCGGTGCGGGGGAACGTGTAGCCGCGCGCCGACACCCGACGCGCCGAGGCTCGGTCAGTGGGTCGCCGGACCACCTGTCGCCGCGATGCCGTCGAGGACCTGGTCGACGATCCGCCCCACCAACGCCTCGTCGACCACCTGTCCCGTGAGGAGAAGCCGGTGGAACACGATCGCCACGGGGGCGTCCAGCGCCACGTCCAGGTGGAGGTCGGGGCGCAGCTCGCCCCGAGCGATGCCGCGCCGGATGATCTCGATGATCACGTCCCGGCGCGGCGCGATCAGGTCCCTCCGAAAGGCCTCAGCCAGCTCCTGACTGCGGCTCATCCCCTCGAGCAAGGGCGCGACGAGGCGGCCGTCGGGCCCATCCATGGCCCGGACCAGCTGGGTCAGGAACTCGGTGAGGTCACCACGGGCGCTACCGGTGTCAGGAGCCGAGATCCGCTCCGACGCCACCGTGTCCAGCGCCTCGATCACCAGGGGCACCTTGGACGGCCAGCGCCGGTAGACGGTGGCCTTGCCGACGCCCGCCCGGGCGGCCACCGCCTCCACGCTCAGGCCGGCGAAACCCTCCTCGGCCAGCAGCACCAGGACGGCGTCGAGGATGGCTCGGTGGGCCTCGGCGCTCCGGGGCCGACCGGGTCCCCGCTTGAGCACGGACCCCCCGACGACGGGGCTCACCGGCGGGCCCCGACCGACGCCGGCTCGGCTTGCGCCTTCGCCGCCGGCTGCACCTCGTCGTCGGCCCGCCGGGCGGCGTCGGCGGCGTCGGCGGCGTCGGGGTCCCCCTCGGCCCGAGCGGGCAGGAAGATCAGGACCACCAGGGCTCCGGCCAGGGCGACACCGGCCGCCACGGGCATGGCCAATCCCATGCCGTGGACAAAGCCGTGGCGGGCGACCGCGGCCAGCGCCGCGCCCAGGGCGGCGGGGGCTCGGTGCGCCACCTCGAGGGCGCCTCCTACCGAGCTCTTGATCGCCGTGACCGCCACGGCGGGGATGGCGTGACCGGTCAGGGTGCCGCCGACGACCGACCGGTACCCGGAGGCCAGCACGCTGCCGATGACGGCGACGCCCATGGCCCCGCCCACCTGCATGACCGCGCTGTTCATGGCCGAGCCCACTCCCGCCTGGGCCCTCGGAAGCGCACCCATGATGGCCTCGGTCGCCGGCGCCATGGTGAGGCCCATCCCCAGCCCCATGATGATGAACGGGCCCAGGACGGCGCTCAGGTACGTCGACCCGTCCGAGACGGTGGCCAGCCACGCCAGTCCGGCGGCCACCATCACGAGGCCGCTGCCCGCCACCACCTTGGTACCGAGCCGGCGGACGAGGAGAGTCGACAGCGGCCCCCCGAGGAGGAGCGTGCCAGCCACCGGGATGAAGCGGATGCCGGCCGCGAGGGCCGAGTAGCCCAGCACGAACTGCAGGTGCTGGGTCTCCACGAAGAGCATGCCGAACAGGGCGAAGACCACGAGCGACACGGCGGCACACGCCGCACTGAACCTCCGGTTGCGAAAGAACCCCAGGTTCAGCATGGGGTGGTCGGTGTGGAGCTCCCAGGCCAGGAACGCAACGAGGATGGCGATCCCGCCTACCATCCCGGCCAGGACCCGCGTCGATCCCCACCCGGTGGTGGGCGCCTCGATGATCCCCCACAGCAGCACGCAGAGCCCGGCGATCGACAGGGCCGATCCCACCGGGTCGAGGCGGGGGACGCTGGGATCGGCGGAGTTGGGCACGAGGAAGGCCGCAGCCAGCATGCCGGCCGCCACGACCGGAACATTGACGAGGACCACCGAGCCCCACCAGAAGTGCTGGAGCAGCAGCCCGCCAGCAATGGGCCCGACCGCCACGCCCACACCGGCTACCCCAGCCCAGATGCCGATCGCCTTCTCCCGCTCCCGGGACTCGACGAAGACGTTGGTCAGGATCGACAGGGTGGCCGGCATCACCAGCGCGCCACCCACGCCCATCAGCGCCCTGGTGCCGATCAGGATCTCCGGGGACGCGGCGAAAGCCGACAGGACCGATCCGACGTTGAAGACGGCCAGGCCGACGAGGAGGGCCCACTTGCGCCCGAAGCGATCGCCCAGGCTGCCACCGACCAGCAGGAGGCCGGCGAACACGATCGTGTACGAGTCGACGATCCACTGGAGCTGGCTCGACGAGGCGTGCAGTTCGCGCACCAGGGTCGGCAGGGCCACGCTGAGGATGGTGTTGTCGAGCCCGATCATCAGCAGGCTCACGCACAGCACAGCGAGGATCCACCACGGTCTCCGCACTCGCACGGTACCTCCAGCCATAGCGAAACGAGCAGCTATATCGAAACGAGTCGAACCCGTTTCATAATAGCGAGGCCGAGAGGGCGGGTGCAACCTCGCCCCGAAGGGTCAGGCGGCTGGCCGAGGTTGGGGCTGCGGCCCCTCGGCCTCAGGTCGTGCCGGCGTCGACGCCGATCCGCTGGCCGCTCAGGTAGCCGGCGGGCTCCGACACCAGGAAGCGCACCACGGCAGCGACGTCGGAGGGCTGGCAGACCCGCCCGAACGGTGAGCGGGCAGCCATGGTGCCGATGTCCTCGACACCCATGGCCCGGACGAGACGCCGCCCCATCTCGGTCTCCACCAGGCCGGGCGCAACCACGTTGACCCGTATCCCGTTTCCCCGCTCCTCCTTGGCCAGCGTGAGGGCCAGGGCTTCCATCGCCGCCTTGCCCATGTTGTACGGAGCGCCGTTGGCCGCCATGAACGCCGTCGCCGTGCTCGAGATCATGATGACATCACCGCGGGGGCGGCTGCGCATGCCGGGGAGCACGAGCTTGCAGAGCTGGTGGGGGCCGAGGGCGTGGGCGCGGACCACCCGTTCGAGCTCGGCCGGGTCGGTGTCGGCGATCGAGAGCCCGCGACTGGCGATACCGGCATTGTTGACGAGGATGTCGACGGGTCCCAGATCGGCGACGACGGCCTCGACCATGTCCCGGTCCTCGTCGCACGAGTCGATCGAGGCCCGGTACGTCCGGGCCCGACGCCCCATGGACTCGATCTGCGCTACCACCTCATCGGCCGCTTCCTGATCGCGGCGGAAGTTCACCGCCACGTCGGCGCCGTCCTCGGCCAGGGCGAGCGAGATGGCGCGACCGATACCTCGGCTCCCGCCGGTGACCAGGGCGACCCTGCCCTGCAAACCTTGCGCCATCGGCCTCCTCGTCGCCCGCTGGCGTTGTCGCCGGCCGAGGAAGACTAGACGTGGCGGAGGCGCCACTGCCGCGAGGGCCCGGGCAGCGCCGACGTCGCCTTGACCGGCACTTGGCGCGCTTGACCCGCGGCCCGCACCGTGAGGGTGCCCACGACAGTTCCGGCGGGGAAGGAGGAGCCCACCTGCCGGGGCTGGAAGTGCGTCTGCACCTGCATCCCGGGCCACCCGAGGAAGCTGACGGGAGCGCCGGTCGACGCCGGGACCTTACCGCTGACCCAGGGGGCGGTCACCGTAGCAGCCGGCTGTCCCGCCGGCACCACCGTGACCGAGGCAAGGGTGGCGCCGGCGGCGTCCAACAACGCCTTGCCCGAGTCCAATGCCGGCTGCGGGGCGGCCGGACCGGGCTGGCCCAGGACGACGCCGACGACGGTTACATGCTGGCCGGCGACGACCCGGTCGGCCGCGAACACCCAGCACGACCCGGCCGCCATCGTGTTGCCGGTCTTGACGCCGACGATCCCGTCCTTGCCCGCCAGGCGGTTGAAGTTGAACACCCTGCCGGCGACCGGGAGCGTGACCTCGGGCTGGCGCACGATGGCAGCGAAGGTCGGGACCGCCAGTGCCGCCTGGGCCAGCGTCAGCTGGTCGCTCGCCGTGCTGACCGTGGCCGCGTTGAGGCCGTTCAGGTCGACGTAGTGGGTGGCGCCCATCCCGAGCGCCGCGGCGGCGGCGTTCATCTTGGCCAGGAAGGCGGGCTCGCTACCGGCATCCCAGTTGGCCAGGACCGAGCTGATGTTGTCGGCCGAGCCGACGAGCAGGCCGTCGAGCATCTGGCGCTCGGTGATCATCTCGCCGGGGGCCACCTTCACCGCCGACTCCTTTCCGGCCACGGCGGCGTTGTACTGGTTGACGTCAGTCGGGGTGATGGCAACCGGGGGCCCGGGGTCCGCCGGCCCCATGGGGTGGTCGCGCAGGACGACGAGGGCGCTCATGACCTTGGTGACACTGGCGATCGGCACGGGAGCGCTCCCCCCGGACGAGCCGAGCGGTCCCTGCCCCACCAGACCCACCACGGCCTCCCCCTTGGCCGGCCAGGGAAGGGCGGGCGGAGCTCCCGGTACCTGGATGCTCAGCGGCACGGCCGAGCGGACGGCGGGTGACGGCACGCCTCGGATCAGCTGGAACCCGACGAACGCGCCGGCGGCCAGCACGAGCACCACCAGCAGCCACACGAGGATGCGGCGCGACCGCCTCGGCGTCCGTATTGGACCCAGCGGCTTGAGGATCGCCGGCCGGGTCGGTACGCCAGTCATGCCCGCTGATCAAGCTCCTCGGGGGTCATGAGCACGGCACGAGCCTTGGATCCCTCGGAGGGCCCCACCACGCCTCGTCGCTCCAGCAGGTCCATCAACCTACCAGCCCGGGCGAAGCCCACTCGCAACTTGCGCTGGAGCATCGACGTCGAGCCCAGCTGTGACCGCACCACCAGCTCCATGGCCTGGATGACCAGCTCCTCGTCGTCGCCCTCGTCGCCGAAGCTGCGGTCCTCCTCCGACGGACCGTCGCCCTCGACTCCCTCGACGTACCGGGGCTGGCTCTGGCGACGCCAGTGGGCGACAACGGCGCGGACCTCGGTCTCGCCGACCCACGGACCCTGGAGGCGTCGGGGGTTGCTCGAGGACGCCGTGAGCAGGAGGAGGTCGCCCTTGCCGATCAGCCGCTCCGCCCCCGCCTGATCGAGAATGACCCGGCTGTCGGCGAGCGACGATACCGAGAAGGCGAGCCGGGACGGGATGTTGGCCTTGATCACCCCGGTGATCACGTCGACCGACGGTCGCTGGGTGGCGATGACGAGATGGATCCCGACGGCGCGCGCCATCTGGGCGATCCGGCAGATCGAGTCCTCGACGTCGCGCGCCGCCACCATCATGAGGTCGTTGAGCTCGTCGACTACGACGAGCACGTAGGGAAGCCGGGTGACCGGCCGCTCCTCCCCGTCATTCGGGGACGGCTCGTTGACGAGCTCGCCGGCGTCGACGGCTCGGTTGTAGCCGGCGACGTCGCGCATCCCGGCCTCGGCCAGGATGTCGTAGCGGCGCTCCATCTCGTGCACGGCCCAGATCAGGGCGTTGGCGGCCCGCTTGGGGTTGACCACGACCTGGGTGAGGAGGTGGGGCAGGCCGTTGTAGTGGCCGAGCTCGACCCGCTTCGGGTCCACGAGGATGAGCCGCACCTGGTCCGGGGTGGACCGCATCAGGATCGAGGTGACGACCGAGTTGATGCACGAGGACTTGCCGGCGCCGGTGGCGCCGGCGATGAGCACGTGCGGCATCTCGGCCAGGTTGACCATCACCGGCCGCCCCGCGATGTCACGACCCAGGGCCACCTCGAGGGGATGGACGGCCCGCCGGGCCTCGTCGGAGCTCAGGATGTCGGCCAGCGCCACGAGCTGGCGCTGGCGATTGGGCACCTCGACCCCGATCGCGGAGCGCCCGGGTATGGGCGCAAGTATCCGCACGTCCGGGGATGCCATGGCGTAGGCGATGTCCTTCGACAGGCTCGTCACCCTGGCCACCTTGACGCCCGCGCCCAGCTCGAGCTCGTAGCGGGTCACGGTCGGACCAACCGTCATCCCCACCAGCCTGGTGGCCACCCCGTGGGCGGCCAGGGCGTCCTCGAGCATCCTGCCCGCAGTCTCGATCTCGCGGCGGTCGACCTTCTGGGCCTGGCTGGCGCTCAGCAGCCGCCCGGGCGGCAGCGACCACGATCCCACCGTCGGACCGAGCTCCATCGACAGCTGCTCGACTCCGCCCCGGTGACCGGCCCGGTCGGCGGTGAACGGCGTGGCGCTGGCGGCGGCAGCCACCGACGCCGCTGGCGAGCGGTCGTCGGACGACTCGCCATCAGCCGGCGACGCGGTGGTGCCGGGGGGGCCGCCGTCGAGCGAGGACACGACGTCCTCGGGCTCACCGGCGTCGCCGTCGCCCTGTGAATCGTCCGTCTCGACCGCGCTGGTCGGCCGGCGGCCGGCTCGTGCGCTGGGTGCGTGCGCGCCGCGCCCGCCACCTCGGCTGTCGGCGACGACGGTCGTCGCCGCCTCCACCGCCCGACGTCCCAGCCGGCCCAGGGCAGCGAAGCCGCCGGCGAGGCCGGTCGTCGCCTCGCGCACGGTGGTGCCCGTCACTGTCAGCAGCCCGAGCACCAGCGTGGTTACCAGCACGATCGCTGCACCCCACGTGGCCAGGGCGAGATGGAGGGGGTAGCCGATGGCGGCCCCCACGTAGCCACCCGCGTCCCGCAGGGTGGCGAGCCGGTCAGCCAGCTTGGGAGCACCGGCGGCCAGGTCGGCCAACCCGCTGACCGACACCAGCACCAGCGTCGCCCCCACGACGCTGCGAGCCGGCTCCGGTTCGACGTCCTCGCGTCCGCGCACGAGCACCCAACCGACCAGCACCAGCCCCGGTGGCACCAGGGCGACTGCCCACCCGAGGGTGGACCGGCCGGCGTGGTCGAGGAGCCGGCCGGCCGGTCCGAGGACGTTGCCGTACACGGCGAGGGCGGCGAGCACGCCGGCCACGAGCAGGACCAGGCCCCACACGTCGGCGGGCTGGCGCACCAGACGGGCGACGAGGTCAGCGGCGCCCGAGACCGTCCGCGCGCCGAGGGACGGCCCGCGGCGCGACCTCGGCTTGCCGCTGCCGGGAAGCAGGCGGCCCATCGACGCCCCCAACCCCCGGCGGGTGCGCCGGGATCGGGTGGTTCTGCGTCTCGTCGGCCCGGTCGGGCGGCGTTTCGTGGTGGTCACAATGAGCACAACGGTAACACCAGCCCCACCAGCCACCGTGGCCCCAGGAGCCCCAGCAGGAGGCTCGAACCCGGCTACGCCTCCATCACCACGGGGACGATCATGGGCCGCCGCCGGGTGCGCTCGCTGACGATCCGGCCCATGGCCGAGCGCACGTGCCGCCTCAGCGTGTCGTGATCCGTGGCCCCTTCCTCGACGGCCTGCTCCACGCTGGCCTGGACGGCAGCGCGGGCGTCCTCGAGCAGGCCCTCGGCCTCCGGGGCGTGCACCCAACCCCGGGTGATGATCTCCGGCCCGGTGAGGAGCTTGCCCGCTTGCCCGTCGATCGTGACCACCACCACGATCAGTCCCTCGGCGGAGAGCGCCCGGCGGTCGCGCAGGACCCCGTGGCCGACGTCGCCCACGATGCCGTCGACGTAGAGGTAACCAGCCGGCACCTGGCTCGTCTTGGCGATCCCACCGTCGCCGAGGGTGACGACGTCGCCGTCCTCGCACAGCAGCACCTTCGACTCCTCGACGCCCATGCCCTCGGCCAGCCGGGCGTGGTGGGTGAGGTGACGAAACTCTCCGTGGACCGGGATGAAGGCGTCGGGCTTGGCCACGGCGAGCATCGTCTGGAGCTCCGCCTGCTTGCCGTGACCGCTGGCGTGGATCTCGGCCTGATCGGAATGGACCACCTCGGCGCCGCGCCGGTACAGGCCGTCGATCACCTTGGCCACCGCCCACTCGTTGCCGGGTATGGCGTGGGCGCTGATGATGACCAGGTCCCCCTCCCCCACCCGCAACCACTTGTTCTCGCCCGCCGCCATGAGGGACAGCGCCGACATCGGCTCTCCCTGGGAGCCGGTGGAGACGACGCAGACCTGAGTGGGGTCGTAGTCGTCCAGGTGCTCGATGTCGATCAGGGCGTCATCGGGCAGACGGAGCACGCCGAGCCGGCGGGCCAGCGCGACGTTCTTGGCCATGGACCGCCCGAGCGTGGCCACGTAACGGCCGCTGCGAATGGCTGCATCGCACACCTGCTGGACGCGGTGCACATGACTGGCGAAGCAGGCGGTGATGATGCGCTTGTCACCGTGCTCTTCGAAGAGACCCCGAAGTGCGACACCGACGGCCGACTCGCTCGCCGTGTAGCCAGGCTCCTCAGCGTTGGTGGAGTCGGACAGCAGCAGGCGGACGCCGTGCTCGGACGCGATGGCGCCGATCCGGGACAGGTCGGTGTAGCGGCCGTCGACCGGAGCCAGGTCGAGCTTGAAGTCCCCCGAATGCAGCACGACTCCCTGCGGCGTGTGGAAGGCGGTGGCATACCCGTGGGGAACCGAATGGGTCACCGGGATGAACTCGACGTCGAAGGGTCCGATGCGGCGGCGCTCGCCGTCGGCGACCGGGATCAGCTCGACCCGGGCGAGCATCCCCGCCTCCTCGATGCGATTGCGGGCCAGGCCGAGGGTGAGGGCCGAGCCGTACACCGGCAGCGACAGGTCCTGCAACAGGTACGCCAGTCCACCGGTGTGATCCTCGTGCCCGTGGGTGAGGATGCAGGCCTCGACCCGATCGGCGTTGTCGCGCAGGTAGGTGAAGTCCGGGAGCACCAGATCGACGCCCGGCATCTCGAGGTTGGGGAACATCAGCCCGCAGTCGAGCAGCATGATGCGGCCGTCCAGCTCGATGCAGGCGCAGTTGCGACCGATCTCCCCCAGCCCACCCAGGAAGGTGATCCGGACGGGATCAGCCAACGGGCTCTCGAGCCGGATGGCCCGCCCGCGGCCTGGCGCGCAGGCCGGCCAGCACGTCGGCCGCCCGCTCGTCGAGCGACGCCGACGCTGGTCCCATCGGAAGCCGGCACTGGCCGACGCGCAACCCCAGGCGGCGCATCATGGCCTTCGCCGGCAGCGGGTTCGGGGCGTCATCCGTGCTGCAGAACGCGTAGGACGTCAGCAGGTCGGTGTTGAGGGCTCGCGCCCTGTCGAGGTCGCCCCCACCGACGGCGGAGACCATCTCGGCGATCTCCGGGCCCGCCCAGTGGCTGCACACGCTGACCACGCCCGACGCGCCCAGGGCGAGCAGGGCGAGGTTGAGGGGATCCTCGCCGCTGTAGAGGTCGAAGTCACGAGGCGCCTCGGCCAGCAGCCTGGCCGACCCCGCGACATCGCCCGCCGAGTCCTTCACGCCCACCACGTTCGGCACCTCGCGGGCCAACCCGAGCAGGGTCTCGCGGGCCACCCTCCGACCGGTGCGGACCGGGATGTCGTACACGAGCACCGGGAGGGACGTCGCGCCGGCCACGGCCCGAAAGTGCGCGGCCAGCCCGGCCTGCGAGGGCCGGTTGTAGTACGGCGTCACAGCGAGGATGGCGGCCGCCCCCGCGACCTCGGCGAGCCTCGTCAGCTCGACGGAGTGTCGGGTGTCGTTGGTGCCGGCGCCGGCGATGACCGGCACCGTCACCGCCTC
>DATBBR010000088.1 GCA_036270875.1 Acidimicrobiales bacterium | reverse complement strand
CTGTCCGAGCGCCAACACCTGCGAGGCGGTGGGCTACAACGCCTCCACTCAGGGGGTGGTGGTGCCCATCGTCAACGGCACCCCCGGCACCGCCCAGGTCGCGCCGGGGACCTTCGACCTGTATGGAGTGGCCTGTCCCAGCGCCACCACCTGCGAGGCGGTGGGCGTCAACGCCTCCAGCGAGGGGGTGGTGGTGCCCATCACCAACGGCACCCCTGGCACCGGCGAGGCTGTACCTGGGACTCACATCCTGCAAGCAGTGGCCTGTTCCAGCAGTACCACCTGCGAGGCTGTGGGCGACAACGCCTCCTTCACCGGCGTCGCGGTGCCCATCACCAACGGCACTCCCGGCACCGCCCAGGTCGTGAGCGGGACCTCTGCGCTGTACGGCGTGGGCTGTCCCAGCAGCACCGCGTGCGAGGCGGTGGGCATCGACAGCTCCAGCGAAGGGGTGGTAGTGCCCATCACGAGCGGCGTCGCCGGCACCGCCCAGATCGTGCCGGGGACCCTCGCTCTGGAAGCAGTGGCCTGTCCCACCGCCACCACCTGCGAGGCTGTTGGCGAGAACGGCTCCAACGAGGGGGTGGCGGTCACCGTCGCCAGCGGCACTCCCGGCGCCGCCCATGTCGTCTCGGGGACCGGTGCGCTGCTTGGAGTGGCGTGTTCCAACTCCAGCACCTGCCAAGGGGTGGGTGGCACCTCCTCCCAGGAGGGGGTGGTGGTTTCCATCATCCCGTCCCAGCCCGTCGCTGGGACCTCTGACCTGTATGGAGTGGCCTGTCCCAGCACCACCACCTGCGAGGCTGTGGGCACCGACGGCTCAGAGGGGGTGATGGTACCCATCACCTATGGCAGCCCGGGCACCCCCCAGGTCGCCTCGGGAACCTCGAAGCTGAACGGCGTGGCCTGCCCGAGCTTCACCACCTGCGTGGCCGTGGGCCGGAACGGCTCGGGCGAGGGGGTGGTGGTGCCCATCACGAACGGGACTCCCGGTACTGCCCAGGTCGTGCCTGGGACCGAGGCACTGATCGGCGCGGCTTGTCCCAGCACCACCACCTGTGAGGCCATGGGCAGCAACGGCTCCAACGGCGTGGTGGTGCCCATCAGTTTCGGCAGCGCCGGTACTGCCCAGGCCGTGCCTGGGACCTTGGGGCTGCTCGGCGCCGCCTGTCCCAGCTCCACCACATGCGAGGCCGTGGGCGACAACAGCTCCTTCGAGGGCGTGGTGGTGCCCATCACCAACGGGACCCCCGGCACCGCCACGCTCGCGCCTGGGACCGAGGCGCTCTACGGCGCGGCCTGCCCCAGCTCCACCACGTGCGCGGCCGTGGGCACTAACACCTCCACGGGCGTCGTCGTGCCGATCGCCAGCGGCACCCCCGGCGCTGCCCAGATCGCCTCGGGGACTCGCACGCTTCTCAGCGTGGCCTGTCCCAGCCCCACCAGCTGCGAGGCGGCCGGCATCGACAGCTCCAGCGAAGGGGTGGTGGCGCCCATCGTGAAGGGCGCCCCCGGCACCGCCCAGGTCGTCCTGGGGACCACCGACCTCGACGGCGTGGCCTGTCCCACCTCCACCACTTGCGAGGCAGTGGGCGGAAACGGCTCCCAGGGGGTCGTGGTGATCATCACCCCCACCACCGCCACCACCACCTCACTCTCCTCCTCGGCCAACCCCTCGGGCGTCGGCCAGCAGGTCACCTACACGGCGACGGTGTCCCCCACCCCCGACGGGGGCAGCGTCTCGTTCTCTGACGACGGGGCATCGGTCCCTGGCTGTGGGTCGCAGGCCGTGAGCACCACCACGGGAAGAGCTGCCTGCTCGGTCACCTACTCCTCGGGCGGGACCCACTCCATCGTCGCCGCCTACTCGGGCGATGCCACCTACGCCGGCTCGACCTCGTCCACTCTCACCGAGGTGGTGAACGCCCCGACCCGCGCCACCAGTGTCATCGCCTCCCAGCAGTTCGGCGTCCCCAACCAGACCGACGTGTTCGACGTGACCGGCAACGGGGCTGTCGAGGTCCGCTGGGTGGATGGTGCCGGCAGATGGAGCGGGCCGATGACCATCTCGCCGACGGGCCTGGCTCCCGCCGGTGCGGCCCTGGCCGTCTCCCAGCAGTTCGGCGTCCCCAACCAGACCGACGTGTTCGTGGTGGACAAGAACGGCACCGCCCAGGTGCTCTGGGTCCAGGGCGCCGGCAGGTGGAGCGGGCCGATGACCATATGACGATCATGCTGCGTCAGTGAGTCGTGCTCGTCCCCTGAGGGTTCTCCAGGACGAGCGCCACGCCCTGGCCGGATCCGACACACACGCCGAGAACCCCATAGCGGGCTCCTCGAAGGCGCAGCTCGGTCGCCAGGGTGAGCACATAGCGGGTGCCGGATGAGCCGAACGGGTGGCCGATGGCGACCGCGCCGCCGTTCGGGTTGAGGCGATCGTCGGGGACCTCGAAGCCGTCGAGCTGACGGGGCAGCTCGAGCAGGACGCCGAGCGCCTGGGCGGCGTAGGCCTCGTGCACCTCCCACACATCGACGTCGTCGGGAGCCAGGCCCGCCCGGGCCAGAGCCTTGGGAATGGCGAACGCCGGGGCGATGCCCATCACCAGGGGATCGAGGGCGTGAGTCGCCGAGGCCACGACGCGCGCCAGCGGCTCCACCCCAAGCTCCTCGGCGGCGGTGCCGCTGGCCAGGACGACAGCGCTGGCGCCGTCGTTGAGCGGCGAGGAGTTGCCCGCCGTCATCTGGGTCGTATTGGGCTGGGCCGGAAGTGCCGCCAGCCCCTCCGGGGTGGTGTCCCCGCGGATGCTCTCGTCGTGCTCGAACAGGCGCGCCGGCTCCTTGCGGGTGGCTGGAATCTCGACCGGGTGGATCTCGGCGGCGAGACGACCGGAGTCACGGGCCGAGGCCGCGTGATGGTGCGAACGCAGGGCGAAGGCGTCGATCTCTTCGCGCGTCAGCTTGTACAGGTCGGCGACGTTCTGCGCAGTCCGCATCATGTCGATGTAAGCGTCGCGGGCAAGCAGAGCGGGGTGGGGCGGTCCACCTGCACCGGCCCACATCGTGTCGAGCATGAGGACCGGCCCCCGCGGCATGAAGGGCGCATCGCCCTTCATCAGGGCCCACCCCGAACGCGACATGGACTCGACACCGGCTGCGAGCCCAATCGAGAGCTCGTCGCTGCGTATGGCGTGCGCCACTTGGATCGCGCCCGAGAGTGAGGAGGCGCAGAACCGATTGACCGTGATCGCCGGGACGGAGTCCGGGAACCCGGCCGCCAATGCCGCCCAACGGGCGATGTCTCCCATCCCCTCGTGCGCGGGGTTGACACAGCCGGCGGTGATGTCCTCGATCCGATCGAGTGGTGCTCCCACCCGCTCGCACGCCCACACCATCGCCCGTCCGAGCAGATCGTCGATGCGCACGTGCGACAGCGAGCCGCCATAGCGTCCAACAGGGGTCCGAACGCCGCCAAGTACAAAAGCGTCAGTCATTGATGTTCCCTCTCTTCACGGACGAGGATCCACTCCTGGGGCCCCTCGGGGAAGTCGTCACGGCGCGGCCTCGAGCTCGGCCCTCTCCCAGCCGCCGAGATCGGCTGCGGCCTGGTAGGTGGTCTCGAAGAACGAGAGGAGCATGGCGTCGGGGTCCTCCGCGGTGCGGACCGCCTCGTACGGAAGGAGGAACTCGCCCAGGTCATCGTCGTAGTACGCGGCGTCGGGCGTGACCGGCCAGGCGGCGAAGCCGTCCGGTGGGGGATACGCGTAGGAGTAGAAGGATCCCTCGGCGCTGCCGCCGGGCCAGAAGCCGCAGCTGCTCACCTCCTGGCTGTAGGCCAGCTCCATGACCCACGGGGCACAGTTGGGCACGCCGCCTGAGTACTTCGGCGCCTCCCGACCGGAGAAGCGGGTCACGGCAAGATCAGGCGCACCCCAGAAGAAGTGCACCGGGCTGGCCTTGCCCACAAAGCGCCCCCGGAAACGCGCCATCACCCGGTGGGCTTGCACCAGCGCCAGCCAGAACCGGTTCACCGCCGCGGCGTCATAGGAGTGATGCTGCTCGTCGTCAGCGAAGGGGATCGCCTCGAGCACCTCCACCGGGCGGGGAAAGATCCTCACCCGGACGCCGAGCTCGTCGAGCGCTGCCATCGTGGCCTTGTAGAAGCTGGCGACAGAGCGAGGCTCCAGAGCCACCCGAGCGCCCCGGCCGTCGGTCAGGCGCAGGTCGAGCACATGGTTGACCAGGTCGAACTCGATCTCCACTCCGGTCGCGCCCGCGTGCATGAGCGACGTCGTCAGTCCTCGCGCCGACACGTAGAGCGGCACCTGCCACCAATGGTTGAGCATCGGCTCCAGGGCCAGGCGGATCTTCCCGACGACCTGGGTCCACATGTGGAAGGTGGCCCGGGTGTCTTCCCAGGCCGAGAGGGTGAGCTCGGGCCAAGCTGATCCGGTCGTTTGGCCATGCTACCAATCGCCACGAGCGGACGGTCTCCTCAGACCCAGCCTTCAGCATCGACGCCGGATCTTCATTTGCATCGCCGCGCTGGCCTTCGCCGTGGACGCCTTCCCGCCGGCGACCTTCGACATCGAGTTCTCGGGCTGGGTGCCCACACTGGAGCTGACGGTCTACGTCCGTGCCCTCGCCGCACCCGGCC
>DATBBR010000087.1 GCA_036270875.1 Acidimicrobiales bacterium | reverse complement strand
CTTTTCGACCAAAGGTGAAACAACGGCAGTGTGCCGGGGTCTGCCAACCTGGCCGGCGTCTCACCGCTCGTGCCTGTCACAGCGTTGGCGGCACGCCTGCAGCCTCGAACCTGCCCCCGAGGCCGCGCTGACCGGCGCCGGCGGCGACCCTCCGCAGGAGGTCGGGGTCCACCTCCCCGAAGGCGCAGACGATCGCCACCAGCTCCTCCTGCTTGGCCGACGGCATCAGCGCCACCAGGTCGAGCAGGCTGTCCCACTGCTCTCCCATGAGCGCGGCGTCGCCCGCACCCTGGAGCGTGGCGCCGTCCCTGGCCGCGATGATCCCGGCGAGTGCTGCTCGAGTGCTGGCGTTCATCATCTGCACGAGAGGCAGGAGAATGCCCCACAGCCCGTGGTCGTCAGCCGCCCCCACGACCCGCTCCTGCACGGCGGGCTCGCTCAGGATCGGCAGGTTCACGACCTTGCCGCGGAAGGGCTCGGACATGGCTCCGACCACGGGCAGGATGTCCGGCCACAGGTCCAGTCGCTGGGTCGCTCGCACGTAGCCGGTGAGCACGGACTCATCCTGGGCGGCGGCGATGTTGCCGAGCTCCCGCTTGAGGTCGTAGCTCACGTGGATCAGCAGTGACAGCAGGGCCGGCAGCAGCTCGTCCGGTTCGTCCTCCACCCGCAAGATCAGCCCTTCGAGGCGCTTCGGAGGAAGCATGCGGAAGAAATGGTCCATGCGGTTCTTGGCGCCCATATAGAAGGCGACCCGCAGCAAGGACGCCTCGTCCTGCAGTGCCGCGACGACACCCTGTACAGCCTCGTCCGACACGAAATCCACGAACCGGCTCATCGTCACGAAGTCGCGGCGCCGGGCCAGCTCCAGCGCCACCTCGACCATCCAGCCCGTGGGCAGGTGGGCGATCAGGTCACGCGTGCGCCGGGGGTCGAGGTCGACGCAGACGTCGGCGGCGAAGGTCGCCGACATCCGCTTCGCGATCTCGACCCCGCGCCCGGAGGGCATCTCCGATGCGACCCTCGCCGTCAACAGGGGCCCGAGGCGCTCGGCGATCTGGAGCGCAAGGCCGACGGGCAGGCGCTTGGCCACCGCACCCATTCGCCGGAACAGCACCCGATCCTCGCGGTACAGCACCTCGTAGATCGCCACTCGCATGGCTTGCAGCTGCTCAGCGGCGACGTGATCGAGGAAGCCGAGAGCTTCCGTGTCGACGCCGAGCGCCAAGCCGAGCTTGTCCAGCTCGGAGCGAACTGCCAGCTGGCTCACGAGGTGCCGCCCTCGCCGTTCTTCGGCGCACCGGCGCCACCTTCTGCCAGCCGCAGGGTCCAGACGAGGAGCCGGCGGGGCAGCCGGGGGAGCGCGGCGCGGAAGGCCTCGTCGACGGCCCGCCGGCGCGCTGCCGCCGCCTTGTCGATGGCGTCGCTCAGCAGTCCGATCTGGTCCGCCGTCAGGGCGCGGAACCCGGACAAGCTCGCCGCCGGCCGCCCGAGCTTGGCGGCCAGCTCATCCGAGTCACTCGCCCTCATCGCCGCCTTCCATCGCCAGCGTCGCGGGCCGGGGAGTCCATGCCTCCTCCCCGACGGGCGGGCCGCTCACGGAGCAGGCGAAGCCAGGTGCCGGCGTACAGGCCCGTCGCGGTCCTCGAATGGTCACGAAGGAGATCAACCCCGCGGAGGCGCACAGCCCGGCGCAGATCAACATCGCCACCCGGAAACCGGATGAGAAGGCGGCGGCGTCGACGCTGGAGCCGGCGGTGCTGATGCCGGCCAGCGCCGGGATGACCGCCACGGCCGCCAACGAAGCAAGGCGGGCGACGTCGTTGTTGACAGCCGAGGCGACCCCCGCCCGATCGGCCGAGACCGCACCCAGCGCGGTCGTGGTCAGGGCGGGAACCGTGAGCGTCATGCCCAGGCCGAGGACGACCGCGGCGGGCAGCACGCTGGCGGCGTAGCTCGCGCCAGGCACGACGCGCGCGAACAGCGCCATCCCGACCGCAGCCACCAGCGGCCCGACGGTCATGGGGATCCTCGGCCCGATCTGGGTGGCCAACTTCCCTGAGCGGGACGACAGCGCCAGCAGGATCAACGTGAGAGGCAGGAGTGCCAGGCCGGCCCCGAGCGCGGAGTAGTGCAGCGCTTGCTGGAGCTGGAGGACACCAAGGAAGAGGACCGTACCCAACGCCGCGTAGATGGCGAATGTGGCCTCGTTGGCGCCGGCGAAGATCCGCGAGCGAAAGATCGAAAGCGGCAGGAGTGGGTCGCGGGCGCGGCTCTCGTAGACGAGGAAGGCGATGAGCAGGACGCCGCCAGCGCCGATGACGGCGAGGGTGGTCGCCGACGTCCAGCCCCGAGCCGGACCCTCGATGAGCGAATAGGTCACCCCGCCGAGGCCGAGCACGGCGAGCGCCGGGCCCTGGATGTCGAGCGGACCCTGCACTCCGCCTTTCGACGTCTCGGGGACGTGACGGCTTGCCACCCAGACGGCGAACGCGGCCAGTGGGAGGTTGATGAAGAACACGAGCCTCCAGGTCACCAAGGTCACGAGCACGCCCCCGAGGAGGGGGCCGATGGCGCCGAAGACCCCACCGAGCCCCGACCACGCCCCGATCGCGCGACCGCGGTCGGCAGGGCGGAAGCTCGCCTCGATGATGGCGAGGCTTCCCGGCGTGAGCAGTGCTCCACCGATGCCCTGGACCGCCCTGGCCACGATGAGCAACGGGGCGTTCGGAGCAATCCCGCACACCAGCGAGGCGACGGCGAACCACACCAGGCCGATCACGAACAGCCGTCGCCGGCCATAGCGGTCGCCCAGGGCCCCGCCGAGCAGCAGGAACGCCGACAGGGTGAGCGTGTAGCCCGTGACGGTCCACTGCAGGTCGGCCAGACCGACGCCGAAGTCCCGCCCGATGCTGGGCAGGGCCACGTTCACGACGGTGGCGTCCAGGAAAGCGACGCCCGAGCCCAGCACGGTCGCCAGTAGCACCCAGCGTCCGGTGGAGCTGGAGAAGGAAAGTCCGCCAGTACCCGTCGTGGTGTCGCTCACCGCCACCCCCGTGAGTCGCCGGATCGGCGCACCCCCGACTCTATGGTGCCGCGACCCTCAGACCCTCGACCACCGGTACTGCAGGCCCGCGGCGCGGGGCTGGCGCCGGGTCGCGAGCGCATGGACGGCATGCGGCTCGCCCGCGGCCGCCGCCCGCTGATACCACCCTGCCGCCTCTTCGACCTCGCCCCGGCCGGCGAGGAGCCCGGCCAGGTTCGTCATCGCCGGCGGTTGCCCGGCTCCGGCCGCCCGTCGGTACCACTCCTCGGCCTCTTCGACCTGGCCCCGGCTCGCCAGTAGGACGCCGAGATTGGTCATGGCGCCCGCGTTGTTCGCCTCGGCACCCCTGCGGTACCACTCCTCGGCCTGGCCCGTCTCGTCCCGCATCTCGAGCACCGCCCCGAGGCTGCTCATGGCATCGGCCTGTCCAGACTCGGCCGCCCGGCGGAACCACGCCTCGGCCTCCGTTGCCTGCCCTCGGCGCTGGAGCAGCGCCCCTAGGTTGCCCATGGCGTCGACCTCGCCCTTTTCGGCCGCGCGCTGAAACCAGGCCCGCGCCTCGCCGACCTCGCCCCGTCGCTGGAGGATGACGCCCAGGTTGTTCATGGCGCAGGCGTGCTCGGCCCCGGCCGCCCGGCGGTACCACCGCTCGGCCTCGGTCGTGTCGCCCCGCTGGTCCCGCCACACGCCGAGGTTGTACATGGCATTTGTCTCACCTGCGCCGGCAGCGCGCAGGTACCACTCCACGGCGTCGCCGGGGTCGCTCGCCTCCGACAGGACGGCGAGGTTGTACATGGCCCTGCCATGACCGCCTCGGGCGGCCTCCACGAACAGCTCCTCCGCCTCGGCGACCTCCCCCCGCTCCGCGAGGATCACCCCGAGATCGCTCATGGCGTCGACGTGTCCGGCCCGGGCCCGGCACCGGCATGCCTCCTCGTCGCGGCCGACGGGCAGGGTGCCCTGGCCGCGACCGTCGGGCTCACGGCGGTGAGCCGGGTGCTGCTCGGTGTACAGCCAGCGCGACCCGATCGCACGCACCGCGGCCACGCCGCCGACCAGCACCGCGAGCCGCACCAGGCGCGATCGTCGGCCCCGGCCCCGCCCCCAGCACCGAAGTTTTCCTCCAGCGCTCATGCCACCCTCCGCGGGCACCGGCATCGTCCCTGCCAGTCTCGCGCGCAACGATGCGCCCCCCCGGAGCGGCCCGGACGATTCGGCGAGTGGAGCGGCCTAGTGCAGCAGGCGGAGGTTCGGCCTGCTCGAGGAGCTGCCGTCCAGGTCGTGGTTCGCCAGCTCGATCACGGCGCTCTCGAACAGGTCGTAGGCATCGGACAGATCGCGCAGCATCGCCTGCTGCAACCCGATCGCCTGTTGTTGGGACTCGATCACCCGGCGATCCTCGGCGACACGCGCTTCGAGCCGGTTGATGCGTGCAGATAGCTCAGAGACCGTTCGGACTTCCATCGTCACCGTCCTTCCTGGCCTCGGTGGCATTCGCCGCCACCGCGCAGAGCCGCTCCGCGGCCGAGGGGAACCAACTTACCCCGAATGGGGGAGGTGAAACCGGAATCTGGTGCCAGCCCGGCCGAGAGCGGGCCGGGGCGGGGGAGCGCCGACCGGTTTACGGGTAGGGCGGGGGGGAAATATCGGTCCTTCTGGCGCGTCGACAAGGAGGTCGGCAGTGAGCAGAAGCTTGCGACTGGGGATCTCTCTCACAGCGGCTTCGGCGCTGATCTTCGCCGCGTGCGGAGGAGGAGGCACCAGATCCAGGGGGAGCCCTGTCAACTCACGCGGCGGCGCCGCGACTGTCAACATGGGCACGGCACCGGACTCCCTCGACCCGCAACTGGGCTTTACCAACCAGGCGGCCGAGGCTGATTGGCTCGCGTATACGGGCCTCCTGACCTACGCCCACGCCAACGGCCAGGCCGGCACCCAGCTCATCCCAGGGCTGGCCACCTCGCTGCCGCAGATCAGCAGCAACGGCTTGACCTACACGATGACCCTGCGCCCCGGGCTCACGTACTCCAACGGGGCCCCCGTCAAGGCCTCCGATTTCCCCTACTCGCTCGAGCGGGCCATGAAGATCAGCTGGGGCGGCAAGTCGTTCTTCACCGACTACATCGTCGGCGCCTCTGACTACGACAGCGGCAAGGCCCCGTCGATCAGCGGCATCACGACCAACGACGCCACCGGGCAGATCACCATCCAGCTGATCAAGGCCTACGGCGCCTTCGACAACATCCTCGCCTTCCCGGCAGCGGGCCTCGTGCCCACCGGTACGCCCATGAACGACCTGGGCAACAGCCCCCCACCGGGCGTGGGCTCGTACACGATCACCAATGTGGTGCCCAACCAGTCGTTCACGATGCAGCGCAACAGCCGCTTCGCCGTTCCGGGCATCCCGCAGGGCCACCTGCAGACGATCAACGTGCACGTCCAGTCCAACACGCTGACCGAGGCCCAGCAGGTCCTCAACAACCAGGCCGACAACTTCGATGCGGGCGACACCGTCCCCCCGACTCTGCTGAGCCAGATCCAGTCGAGCGCCGGCAGCCGGTTCGCCAAGGAGACGGCCGCGCTGACCTTCTACTTCTTCATGAACACCACGACCAAGCCGTTCGACAACCCGCTGGTCCGCCAGGCCGTCAACATGGCGATCGACCGGCGGGTCCTCCAGCGGCTGACGAGCGGGTTCATCGCCGCAGGGTGCTACTTCCTGCCTCCCCAGCTGCCGGGCCACCCGATGGCGCCGTGCCCCTACGGCGGCCCCAACGGAGCGCCCAACCTGACCAAGGCCAAGGCGCTCGTCCAGCAGTCAGGCCTGGCGGGGACGCCGATCACGGTGTGGGGGCAGAACCGAAGCCCCCGCCAGGAGTTCGTCACCTACTACACCAGCGTCCTCAACCAGCTCGGGTTCAACGCCACCGCGAAGATCATCCAGAGCTCGCTCTACTTCACGACCATCGGCAACGCCAGCACCAACCCCCAGACGGGGTTCGCCGACTGGTCGCAGGACTTCCCCAACCCGTCTGACTTCTACCTGCTCCTCGACGGGACCGCGATCCAGCCGGTGAAGAACCAGAACTTCAGCATGGTCAACGACCCCCAGATCCAGGCGTCGCTGGCCAAGCTCTACCCGGTGCCGGCCACCCAGCTGTCGTCGGTGGCATCGGACTGGCAGCAGCTCGACCAGTACGTGGCCAAGCAGGCGTACGAGGCCGTCTTCGGCTACGAGCAGGTGCCGAAGTTCATGTCCAACCGGATCAACTTCTCCTCGGCCGTATTCCATCCGCTCTATTACAACGACTGGTCCAGCTGGGAACTGAAGGGCTAGCCGAAGAGCACCCCGGCACCAGCCAAGACCGCGATGGCCTCCGGCTGGCCCGCGAGACGGCACCCGACCTCGCCCCTACGCTGGAGCCATGACGGCGCGAGAGGTCCAGGGCCAGCTGCTCGACGAGCTACGACACCAGCTCGTCAACCTGGAGAGCCAGCGCGACGACACGACCGTCGCCACGTCGGTCGCCGGGCTGACACCCGCCGAGCGGGTGCTCTTGCTGGCGCGGGCGTACCGGCACCTCGCCGGCTCCGGTGAGGGCCGGGCCCCCGAGGCCGTCATGGAGCTGGTGCTCGACGCCATCGGGAAGGAGACCCTGGAGCCCCGCAACGCTGCCCAGCTGGCCGAGGCCTTCGACCTCCTCTCCAGCCCGCCATAGCGCCGACGACCATTGGAATCTTGATTCCAATGGTCATAGTTTTCGTCTCGTCGCACGATCGGCCGAAGGGAGCTCCGTGTCCGTCTCCAGCACCGACCCGACCTTCTATCGCACACCCGGCGAGGCGGCAGCGGCCGCGCCCGAGCAGCTCGCCTACGTGGCCGCGTTCAGCAGGGGAGAGGGCGACCGACCCGATGCGCTGACGGTCGTCGATGTCGACAAGAGCTCGGCCGACTTCGGTCAGGTCGTCGGCTGGCTCGACATGCCCAATGCGGGCGACGAGCTGCACCACTTCGGTTGGAACGCCTGCAGCTCGGCGCTCTGCCACACCGGCCACGACGCGGCCCAGATGGAGCGCCGCTATCTCCTGGTCCCCGGCATCCGCTCGTCGCGCATCAACGTGATCGACACCAAGCCCGACCCCCGGCGACCCAACCTCGTCAAGGTCGTCGACGCCGACGAGCTGGCCAAGGCAGCTGGGTACTCCCGACCGCACACACTGCACTGTGGACCCGACGGGCTGTACCTGAGCGCCCTGGGCAGCGCCGATGGGGACGGACCCGGGGGCATCGCCATGCTCGATCACGACTCCTTCGCCGTCGTCGGCCAGTGGGAGGTCGACCGCGGGCCCCAGTGGCTGGCGTACGACTTCTGGTGGCATCTCAACCAGGGCGTGATGGTGACGAGTGAATGGGGAACGCCCGGGATGATCGAGGACGGTATCGTCCCCGAGCTGCTGCTCGGCCGCAAGTACGGCCACGCCATCCACATCTGGGACCTGCACGAGCGCCGTCACCTCCAGACCTTGGACCTGGGCGACAACTATCAGATGACCCTCGAGCTCCGTCCTGCGCACGATCCGGCGAAGGCCTTCGGCTTCGTCGGGGTCGTGGTGAACGTGGAGGATCTCTCGGCCTCGATCTGGGCCTGGCACCGGGACGGTGACCAGTGGGGAATCACCAAGGTCATCGAGATCCCCGCCGAGCCGGCTGACGCCAGCGCGCTTCCCCCCTTGCTCCAGTCCTTCGGGGCGGTGCCACCGCTCGTCACCGACATCGATCTGTCTGTCGACGACCGCCACCTGTACGTGTCGTGCTGGGGCACCGGCGAGATGCGTCAGTACGACGTGTCCGATCCGCTGTCACCGGCACTCACGGGGTCGGTGCGAATCGGGGGAATCGCCGGTCGCACGCCTCATCCGGCCTCCGACGCTCCGCTCAGCGGCGGCCCGCAGATGGTCGAGGTCAGCCGCGACGGACGGCGGGTGTACTTCACCAACTCGCTGTACGGAGCCTGGGACGATCAGTTCTATCCAGATGGGGTCGGGTCCTGGATGGCCAAGCTCGACGTCGACCCGGGCGGCGGGATCACCTTCGATCCCGACTTCTTCGTCACCGACTTCCGGGGTCTGCGCGTCCACCAGGTCCGTCTCCAGGGCGGAGACGCCTCCTCGGACTCCTACTGCTACTCCTGAGCTCGCGGGGCTCCCGCTCGCGCTCGGCCGGCCGGCACCGGCACAATAAGGTGTATGGGACCAGGTGGAGGGCCGGCCGCGGCGCGCACAGGGACCCCCGCGGACCCCGTCGAACTGCTGCAGCCGTCAGGTTGCGGCCGGGCCGTGCCTGGTAGACACTCGGTCGAGCGCACGAGGGGGTAGCCCATGTCAGTGCGCCGGGTCGACCCGAGGCTGCGACCCTTCGCCCCCGGGCTCGCCGTGGCGCTGGTTCTCGGCGGTGGTCTTGGCTCATTTGCCATCGCGAGCGGCGTCGGCCCCGAGGCGGCGGTGGCGGATCCCACGCCACCCCCGTCGACGCCTCCGACCACGTCGCCGACAACCACCACGTCGCCTCCCCCGACCACCACCACGCCGCCCCCGACCACGACCTCGCCGCCCCGGACCACGACGACAGGTGCGCCGGCGGCGACCGTCCCGGCGCCGTCCACCTCGGTTCCGAGCACGACGATCCTTCCCTCCACGAACACGACGGAACCCCAGGCCCAGACAGGACCGGCGGTCCCCACCGTGCTGGCCGTCGTCGTGAGCACGGGGGACGGCCTGCTGGTACGGAGCGGCGATGGGACCGAAAGCCCGGCCCAGGTGGGCCAGAGCCTGCAACGGGGCGACCAGTTGAGCACTACTGGATCAAGTGGCTCGTCTTCGGCCGCGCACCCGGTCACCATCCGATGGTTGCAAGGCGGCATGACGGACATCTACGACGCCACGCCCCGAATCTTCGTCCGCGGTCACCAGTCGGTTCCTCCAGTCGCGACCACGATCTCGATCGATGCCGACCCGACGCCGACGATGAGCGTGCAGCAGGGTTTCGCCCGCTTCTGGTTCCCGGCGGCCGAGAAGGGCTGGTACAGCTTCGTGGCGTCGACCGAAGCCGTCCGGGCCACCGTGACGGGCACCGACTTCACCATCGGTGAGGACCCCGCGACCAGGACGAGCACGGTCGGGGTGACCCAGGACACGGTCGAGGTGGCGCCGGTGAATCCCGCCCTGCGGGCATTCCAGCTCTCGACCGGCAGCGAGGCGACCGTCACCCCCGACCGGGTTGGTGCGATCACGCCGCTGGCAGATCAGGCGGCCACCAGCCCGAAGCATCGCTCGGCGCGATCCACCACCACGACCCTCGCCCTCTGGCTCGTCGGGCTCCTCCTGACCGTCGCCGTGGCCTCGGGCGCCGTCGGCCTGGCCAGCCTCTGGCGTGACCGGCGTGGCGACAGCCGGCGTGGTCATGACCAGCCCATCCCTGTGCTCCCGCCCCGACCGGCCTTCACACCCGACCTGTCCTTCGCTCACGCCGGAGCGCCCGGAGCCACAGGGTGGGTGACGCTCTCGTCTGACCCCGACGAGGAGATGACCGAGCCGGTGCCGGCCCTGGCGCCAGGGGCGGGCCAGCCCCAACCCGCGGCAGACTGGAAGCCGACGCACCGCGTGCCACCGGAGGGGATGAAGGCGAGAGCCATCCCTGTGGCCGACGCGGGGGACGTGACGAGCCTCGATCCCGAGCTTGCCGTGCGGGTCGTCGAGCACCGCGGTCAGTGGGCCAACGTCCTGTCCGCCGATGGTTGGTCGGGATGGGTGGATGCCCGCAAGCTCCGGCCCGAGACCGAGCAGCCCTGACGCGGGCGGTCGTCGTGTTGCCGTCCGCCCCTCAGGTGGGCAGGTGGGGGCCCATCAGGTCGGCAAAGTTGTCGCAGTAGAAGCGCTGCTTGGACACCTGGGGGAGCCCGGCGAGTGACGCTTCGAAACGCCCGAGGGGATTGCGTCCGCCTTCGACGTGTGGATAGTCGGATGAGAACAGACAGACCTCGTCACCGGCGTTCTCGATGATCCAGCCGGCGTCCTCGTGCGGGTAGGGAGTCACCCGGACCTGGCGGCGGACCAGCTCGCTGGGCTTGAGGGAAAGGCGCTGGAGCCGCTCCTCGTTCCGCATGAAGGCGGTGGCGGCGGAGTCCATCGACCGCATCCACCCCGGCACCCAGGACGCACCCTGCTCGATCACGCCGACCCGCAGCTCCGGGTACCGGTCCAGCACGCCATCGATGATCATCGTGGCGAGCGTCTGCATGGGCGGATACGGGATGGCCATGTAGTCGATCGAGCGGAAGTTGCCGTCGCCACCGTGGAAGTCGGGGACCGGCGGGAGCCCGTTCTCGAAGTAGCTCGGGTCGAGCAGCTGCCCGCCGCCACCGACGTGGAACACCACCGGCAGCCGCGCCTCCTGGGCTCGGGCCCACACCGGGTCGAGCGAGACGTGGCTCGGGCTGTGACCCGGCGGGCAGGCAGACGGGATCATGAGCGCCTTGCAGCCGAGCTCGATGGCGTCGGCCGCCGTCGCTGCGGCCAGCTCGAAGTCCACGAGGGGCACGTAGCCAACCGCCAGGAGCCGATGGTCGGCGAAGCAGAAGTCGACCATCGCCCGGTTGTGCGCTCGGGCCAGGCCGTAGGCGTACTCGACATCGCCACCGTGCTCGACCCGCACCAGCTCCTTGTTGGTGAAGGTGTTGAAGACGAGCTGGCTGGCGAAGCCCAGCAGGTCCAGGGCCCTCGACCGGTCCTCGGCGATCATCGATCCGGTGGCGCGCCAGTTCTTGCGCAGCCACACCTGCGCTTCGTCCTCGGCGCGGTAGGCCGGGTCGGCGTGCAGCTCCCGGTGGCGGTCCAGCTCCTCGCGCTCGGCGCGGTTCAGCTCGTAGGCGGGCCGCAGCCGGGCGCCGAGACCCGGATCGGCGTAGGCCGTGAACCAGTCGGGCGGCTCCATGACGTGCGAGTCGGCGTCGTGGACCACCGGCAGGGGGAGCGCGGTCATTGCCTCACACTACGGCGCCGGGCCGCCCGGAGGCGCCCCGTCCCCCCTCATCCGAGGGACACCAGTCGCCCGAGCCCCACCGCCTGGAGGGCCGTCTGGAGCTGGGTCGTGACCCAGGTGAGCCGGTCGAGGGCGAGCAGGATCCCGAAGCCGGCCAGGACCACGGCCGAGGAGAGCGTCAGGACGGCGAAGTGTCGCTTGACCCAGTCGAAGGCGCCGGCGAGGCGACCGAAGGCCAATCCGGTGACCAGGAATGGCAGGCCGAGTCCGAGGGAGTAGCAGGCCAGCAGGGTGGCACCCTCGAGCGAGCGCCCCTGCGCAGCGGCGACGGCCAGGACCGAGGCCAGGATCGGCCCGATGCACGGGGTCCACCCGAAGCCGAAGGCAGCTCCGGCCACGGGCGCAGCCAGAGGGCCGAAGCGGGACGGGCTGGGATGGAAGCGAGCTTCGCCGTACATCCACGGCGCCCGAAGCCGGCCGGGGCGGCCAGACCGGGAGCTGACCGCCAGGGAGCCGACCAGGAAGAGGGCCATCGCCAGGACAGCGGCGCCCGAGAGGCGGGTGAGCAGCACGTGGTTGCGGAACAGCACCTCGCCGACCGCCGTCGCCGACAGTCCCAGCAGGATGAACACCACCGAGAAGCCGGCGATGAAGAGGCTCGTGTCCCGGGTGATTCGGCCCAGGTGGTGGCGGGCGCCGGATCGCACCTCCGCCAGGTCGAGGCCGGTGATGACCGATAGGTAGGCGGGGACGATCGGCAGCACGCACGGGGACGCGAACGAGACGACGCCGCCGCCGAACGCAGCCAGGTAGCTCACACCTTCGACGCTCTGGGTCATGGTCGGAGGACAGATGCTAGCCCGCGACCCGCGGAGACCCGAATCCGTACAGGGCCCGTCTCAGCGGGCGAGGTCGATCCGCTCCGGGTGGCTGTAGACGTTGGCCCTGGGGCCGCGGATGAAGCCGACCATGGTCATCCCGAGATCACGGGCGGTGGTCACAGCCAGGCTCGTGGGTGCGGACACGGCGGCGAGTATGGGGATCCCGGCCAGGGCAGCCTTCTGGACGATCTCGAAGCTCACCCGGCCCGAGACCACGAGCAGCCGATCGTCCATGGGCAGCGCGTCGTCGAGCAGGCCGCGTCCGACGAGCTTGTCGACGGCGTTGTGGCGGCCCACGTCCTCGCGGACGGACAGCATGGTCCCTTCGGGGTCCGACAGCCCGGCGGCGTGAAGACCACCCGTCTGCTCGAACAACCGCTGTGAGTCGCGGAGGGCATCCGGCAGGGCGAGGATCGTCGAGACGGCCACGGAAGGGCCCGGCCTCAGTGGGTCGCACCGGCGCCGGAGCTGGTCGAGGGTGGTCGTGCCGCAGATACCGCAGCTGGCCGTCACCGAGAACCTCCGCTGGACACCGTCCAACGCCGGCGGTCGGGTGAGCTGCACGGTGACGATGTTGTAGCGCTGCTCGTCTCCTGGAGCGGCGTCGCAATAGCGCACCGACGTGACGTCGGCGCTCGACGCCACGATTCCCTCCGACCGTAGGAACCCGACGGCCAGCTCGAAGTCGTGGCCGGGTGTCCGCATCGTGACGCTCACCGCCCTGGGCTTCTCCCCGGGTCCGCCGACGCGGATCTCCATGGGCTCCTCGGCGGCCAACCGGTCGGGGAGCTCGACGTGGCGACCAGCCCGGACGGCCAGCACATTGGTCGACGCAACCAGCCGGCTCATCGCGGCAGCAGCCCGAGCCGGGCCAGATCGGCCGGTGTGTCGACGTCCGCGAAGTCAGTGCCGTCAGCGACACCGCTCCATTCCGACGGCTCCAGCCAGTGCACGTCATGGTGCTCCAAGAGTGGCCCCAGCGACCGACGTCCGGCGCCCACCATCACGGCGCCGTGACCGAGCGCCGAGGCGCTGAACCGGGCGCACAGCGGCTGAGGGCGACCGTCGACGACGGGCACGACGCTGCCCGAGCCGGGGTGGCTGGCGATGAGGCGGAGGAGCGGCTCGGACACCCGCGGCAGGTCGCAGGCCACGATGACGACGGGACCTCGATGGCCACCCTCCGTCAAGGCGCTCCACCCCGCCACCAGGGCCGTGAGTGGTCCCGCTCCGGGCCGGTCCTCGGGCGCCAGGGGCAGCCCGCTCCGGCCGGGCCCCACCTCGAGCACAGGCGCGGCCACCTCCGACAGAGACGCGCCCACGCGCGCCGCCAGGGACCGCCCTCCAACGAGAAGCGTGGCCTTGTCCCGTCCCCCCATTCGCCGGCTGGATCCCCCCGTCAGAAGGAGGCCGGCGACACCTCGGACAGGTCGACCCGTCATGGCCCCATTATCCCCACCGTCCTGACCGCACCTCCCAACGTCGCGTCGAGCGTCCCGGCGTCAGCCACCACGGACGGTCTAGCTGACGCGGACCTCGCTCGTCTTCGGGACACGGGTCGGCTGCAGCCCCGCCGGCCCCGCCATCCTCGCGAGCACGGTCGCGTCGCGCACCGCGCAGCACCGCTCGTCGTTGTTGAAGAAGGCGAAGACGTCGGCGTCGGGCGCCCAAGTGTCCGCCAGCCGGCGGGCCCACGCCGACAGGGCGGCGCGCCCGTAGCACGGCCGGGGGCTGGCGCGCCCCTCGTGCAACCTGAGGTAGCCCCAATCGGCGGTGCGCCACAGCGGGGTCCGCAGCCGGGGGCCGTCGGCCAGGCAGAGTGCGGCCCCGTGCCTGGCGAGCAGCTCGGCGGTCTCGTCAGTGAACCAGGACTCGTGGCGCAGCTCCACGGCCACGCGGACGGCGGATGGAAAGCAGGCGAGCGTCGCAGCGAGCGCCCCTGCATCGGCACGCAGCGTCGGGGGCAGCTGGAGCAGGACGGGCCCCAGCTTGGAGCCCAACTGGCGCGCCCTCGAGAGGAACAGCTGCACCGGTTCGGCCGGTTCCCGAAGGCGGCGTACGTGAGTGAGATAGCGGCTCATCTTCACCGCCACTACAAAGTCGTCAGGGGTCCGGCGCGCCCACTCGGCGAAGGTCCGGGCCTCGGGGAGGCGATAGAAGGCGTTGTTCACCTCGACGGTCTGGAACCGGGCGGCGTAGTGCTCGAGCCAGCGGGCCTGGGGCAGTCCGTCCGGGTAGAAGTTCTCCCGCCACGACCGGTACTGCCATCCCGAGGTCCCGATCAGCAGAGCCATTCGCACTTCGCGGCCGCCGCCCTGAACCCCCTCGGCCGGGCTTCCGTCGGCGCCGCCCTAGGCGAAGCTTCGGCCGGCCATGGCCGCGAGGGTGTGCTCGCGGCACAGTTCCGAGAACCCGACCGTCTGGCGTCCGCACTTCGACACGTCACAGGTGGGCTTACCGAGGAAGGTCGTGTTCACCCGACGGAACAGGTAGCGGATCATTCTGTGGCGCTCCTTCGGCTGGCGGATGCGGCCGAACATCATCGGCACGCGGTGACCGCAGGCCTCGGGTCACTACCCGACGAGCGGTCGCAGGAAACTATTCGGCGCCGGGACCCTGGATCCTCCGGCCCCCGACCGGTCGGAGCCGGGCCGACACTGGGCGGCCACACCCGGCGCCTGCCGACGACACGAGGCGGCAGGGGTAGGGTCAGATCTCCGCAGCACCAATCCGTCGAGCGTGCTGGAGGTTGGTCGTGACCAACTGGAACTTCGCCGACGCCTACGAGGCCGTGGCGTCGAGGCTGCCCGATGCTCCCTGTCAGGT
>DATBBR010000086.1 GCA_036270875.1 Acidimicrobiales bacterium | reverse complement strand
CGGGTCCACGGCCGGGAAGATGCCCTTGGCGAACACGTCCCGGGACAGGTTGGTCGTGGCGTCGAGGTGGGTGAAGGTGGTGAAGGGGGCGGGGTCGGTGTAGTCGTCGGCCGGCACGTACACGGCCTGCATGGAAGTGATCGAGTGACCCCGGGTCGAGGTGATCCGCTCCTGGAGCTCGCCCATCTCGTCGGCCAGGGTGGGCTGGTATCCGACCGCCGAGGGCATCCGCCCGAGCAGGGTGGAGACCTCGGATCCCGCCTGGACGAAGCGGAAGATGTTGTCGACGAACAGCAGCACGTCCTGGTTCTTGACATCGCGGAAGTACTCCGCCATGGTCAGAGCCGACAACCCCACCCTCAGGCGCACGCCGGGAGGCTCGTCCATCTGGCCGTAGACCAGGGCGGTCTTCTCGATGACACCGGTCTCCTGCATCTCGATCCAGAGGTCGGTTCCCTCACGGGTTCGCTCGCCGACACCGGCGAAGACCGAGACCCCGCCGTGCTGTTCGGCAACCCGGTAGATCATCTCCTGGATGAGAACGGTCTTGCCCACGCCTGCCCCGCCGAAGAGGCCGATCTTGCCGCCCTGGACGTAGGGTTCGAGCAGGTCGATGACCTTGATGCCGGTCTCGAGCATCTGGACGCTCGGCTCCAGGTCCTCGAACTGCGGCGGCTCGCGGTGGATCTCCCAGTGATCCTCGGGCTCACCGATGGAATCGGTGTCGAGGGGCTGGCCGACCACGTTGAACACGTGTCCGAGGACGGCGCTCCCGACCGGAACGGTGACGCCGCGGCCCGTGTTGCGCACCGTCGTCCCGCGGGCCAGGCCATCGGTCGGCTTGAAGCAGATGCAGCGCACCCGGCCGCCGCCGATCTGCTGGGCCACCTCGGCAGTCACCGTGATGCGCTCGCCTTCGAGCTCTAGATCCATGTCGACCGCAGTGTTGATCTCGGGAAGCGCGTTGGGCGGGAACTCCACGTCGACGACGGGCCCGGCGATGGCGACGACGCGGCCGTCCGCCCGCTTGACGTCGGTCTCGTTGCTGACGGTGGTCATGTGGTCGTGCTCCTGGGTTCGCGCGGTTCGGTCTCGTGGCCGTTGCCGACCTGGCGCAGCGCCTCGGCTCCGCCGACGATGTCCATGATCTCGGTCGTGATGGTGTCCTGGCGGGCCCGGTTCATGACCCGCCGCAAGTTGGTGACGAGGTCGTCGGCGTTGTCGGTGGCGGCCTTCATGGCTCGCTGTCGTGACGCGTGCTCGGATGCCGACGCTTCCAGCAGGGCCAGGAACAGCTGTGCCTCGATCAGGCTCGGCAGCAGACGGTCGAGGATCTCCTCCTCGGAGGGCTCGGCGTCGTAGTCGACCCGCCCCTCGGTGTCGCCCCCGGCCTCGCCGCCGGCCTCCGGCTCGGTGCGGAGGTGAGCGGGGACGGGAACGACGACACGATGCTCCACCCGTTGGGTGCCGGCGGAGACGAACCGGGTGGAGACGAGCTCGATCTGATCGACCTCGCCGTCCACGAACGGCCCCACGACCAGGTCGGCGACCTGCCGCGCATCCAGGTACGTGGGCCGATCGGTGATCCCCAGCACGGTGTGCTCGATGTCGTAGCCCCGGAACCGCAGGTAGCTAAGGCCCCGCCGACCCACCGTCACCAGCATGCGCTCATGATCCTCCGACCGGTGCTCGGCCAGCACCCGCTCGACCGTCCTGAGCACCTGCGTGTTGTAGGCGCCGCACAGGCCTCGATCCGAGGTGATCACCACCAGCGCCACCCGCCGCAGCGGGTCGGGCGGCTCGATGAGACGGTGGTGCCCCGTCCCAGGGGCGCCGACGAGATCCGACGCGAGCGAGTCGATGCGCTCCACGTAGGGCCGCCCTCCGGCGATGCGCTGCTGTGCCCGCACGATGCGGGAGGCGGCGATCAGCTCCATGGCGCGCGTGGTCTTTCTGGTCGACTGGATGCTCCTGATCCGTCGCCTGAGGACACGCTCCTGACTGCCGGCCATGGTGCTAGCGGCCCGCCGCCTGCTCGGAGTCCGCGTCGCGCGATGCCGTGTCGGCACCGGCGCCGTCGCGCTCGTCAGCCGCGGTGCCGCCCTGCCCGGCTCCGCTCGAGGCGGTCCTCGAGCGGTCGCTTCCCTCGATCGTCTCGTCCCCGACGCCGGGATCGAAGCCTTCCTTGAAGTCGGCGATGGCCTTGTTCAGGGTCTCCTCGTCGGGCAGCGTGCCCTTCTCGCGGATCTGCTCGAGCACGCCCGATTCGTGGCCCCGCAGGAAGGCGATGAGCTCCTGCTCGAACCGCTGCACCGCGGTCACGGGGATGTCGTCGACGAAGCCGTTGGACCCTGCGTAGATGGCGACCACCTGCTCCTCGACGGGCACCGGGGCGTTGAGGGGCTGCTTGAGGATCTCGGTCAGCCGGTAACCCCGGTCCAGCTGTGCCTGGGACACCTTGTCAAGCTCCGAGCCGAACGTGGCGAACGACTCCAGCTCCCGGAACTGGGCCAGATCGAGGCGCAAGGTCCCGGCCACGGCCTTCATGGCCTTGACCTGAGCTTGACCGCCGACCCGGGAAACCGAGATGCCGACGTCGATGGCCGGTCGTACACCCGCGTAGAACAGCTCGGTGATGAGGAAGATCTGCCCGTCGGTGATCGAGATCACGTTGGTCGGGATGTAGGCCGAGATGTCACCGGCCTTGGTCTCGATCACGGGGAGCGCCGTGAGCGAGCCGCCTCCTCGCTTGTCATTGAGCTTGGCCGCCCGCTCCAGGAGCCGGCTGTGCAAGTAGAAGACGTCACCGGGATAGGCCTCCCGTCCCGGCGGCCGGCGCAGGAGCAATGAGATCTGCCGGTAGGCCTCGGCCTGCTTGGACAGGTCGTCGTAGACGATGAGGGCGTCATCGCCGTGTTCCATCCAGTGCATGCCCATGGCGCACCCGGCGTAGGGGGCGAGGTACTTGAACGGCGCGGGATCAGAAGCGGGCGCGTTGACGACCACGGTGTACTCCATGGCGCCGTGCTCCTCGAGGGTGGCGACGGTCTGGGCGACGGTCGAGCCCTTCTGGCCCACCGCAACGTAGATGCACTTCACCCCCTGGCCGCGCTGGTTGATGATCGTGTCCACGGCGATGGAGGTCTTGCCCGTCTTGCGGTCGCCGATGATCAGCTCCCGCTGCCCGCGGCCGATCGGGGTCATCGAGTCGATGGCCTTGATGCCGGTCTGGAGGGGCTGATTGACCGGCTGGCGGTCGACGATCCCGGGGGCCTGGATCTCGAGGCGGCGGTACTGGTCGCTGGCGACGGCGCCGCGGCCGTCGATGGGCTCGCCGAGGGCGTTGACGACCCGGCCGAGCAGCCCGTCGCCGACGGGCACCGACAGGATGCGGCCGGTCGAGCGGACCAGCTGCTCCTCCTCCAGGTGGGTGACCTCGCCGAGGACGACGGCACCGATCGACTCTTCGTCGAGGTTGAGGGCCAGGCCCATGACGCCGCCCTCGAACTCGAGCAGCTCGTTCACCTCCGCCCCCGGCAGACCCGTGACCCGGGCGATCCCGTCGCCCACCTCGCTGATACGCCCCACCTGCTCGGTGGTGACGCCCAAGGTCTCGTCCTCGAGATGGCGGCGCAGCACGGCGGCGATGTCGGCGGAATTGATCGCGAGCTCGGCCATCAGCGGCGCTCTCCTGTGGTTCCAGTCATCGTGTCCGGCTTCGAAAGGTCGATCTTCAGCTGCTCGAGGCGGTGGCGGACACTGCCGTCCACCAGCAGGTCTCCAACGACCGCCACCATGCCGGCGATCAGCGACGGGTCGGGGATCACGCGAACCTCGACGGAACGCCCGGCCACCCGGCTGAGGGCCTCGGCCAGTCGCGACTTCTGGTCCTCGTCCAGGTCGACGGCGGCGCGCACATCCGCCACCTTGAGATTACGCTCTGCCGCGGCCCGGTCAACCAGCCAGTCCAGCGTGGCCACCAGGTCCCGGCCCCGTCCCGTGCGAACGGCGTAGCGGACGAGCCGCTGAGTCAGGGGCTGGACCCGGCCGGCCAGCAGGTCCTCGACGATGGCCAGGCGGGTGACCACCGGCACATCGGGATCGGTCACGACCGAGCCCAGCTCGTCGGAGCCCTCGATCACCCGGGCCAGGCGGAACAGCTCGTCCTCGCACTCCTCGAGGGCCGCCTCGCCTTCGGCCTCGACCTCCTCGAAGACCGCCGTGGCGTAGCCGTGGAGGCGCTCCCTGATGGCCGACCGGCCGGCGGGAGGCTCGAGCGGCGGCTCGGCCTCACCTGTCTCGGCTTCCACCCGGTGGGCCAGCTCGTCGACCACCGACGGCAGATCGGTTGCCCGCTCGGCGGCTGTGGCGTAGGAGACGAGCCGCACCGTCTCCCCGCTGACGCGCGGCAACAGGAGATCCTCCACCACGGCCCGGCGGGTGTGCACGGGCACGGCCGGGTCCGTCAGGACTTTCAACAGATCGGGCGCCCGCTCCAGGGCGCGGGCGAAGCCGGCCAGCTCGCTGCCGACCTGCTCCAGCCGATCCCGGTCGCGCGCGGTCTCGAGCACCGCGCTCGCGTAGCCCCAGACCAGATTCCTCACCGGTGGTCCCTCACGAGCCGTCTCTCATCGGGGACCGGCGCCGGCGGCCTCACCGGTACTGACGCTGGCGATGGCCTCCTCGATCAGGGCCCGGTGCCGATCGGCATCCAGTTCTTCACCGATGACCCGCTGGGCGGCTGCGATCACCAGGTCGGCCACCTGGAGCCGCAGCTCCTCTCGGGCTCGCTCGGTGGCCCGCTGGATGTCCGCCTCGGCCCGGGCGACCGCCCGCTCGTACTCCTCCTGGCCCTTGTGGCGGGCCTCCTCGCGGAGCTGCTCTGCCATGCGATTGGACCGCTCGATGACGGCTCGGGCCTCCTGCCGGGCCGCTTCGAGCTTGGCCTGGTACTCCTGGTCGGCGGCCAGCAATCGCCGCTTGGCCTCCTCGCCCTGCTCGAGGGCGCTCTCGATCTCGGCCTGGCGCTGCTCCATGGCGCGCTTGATCGGGGGGAGGATGTACTTGGCGATCAGGCCAAGGATGATGAGGAAGGCGAGCAGCTCGACGAAGAAGGTCATGTTCGGGAGCAGGAAGTTGTTGCTGCTGCCGTTCGACGCTGCCAACAACATGTGGTCACCTCGCCTCCTACTGGTTGGCCAGCGAGAAGATGAACAGGGCGGCGAAGGCCAGGTTGATGAAGTAGGCGGCCTCCACCAGGCCCACGGTCAGGAACATGATCGTGAACAGCCGGCTCTGGGTCTCGGGCTGCCGGGCAACCCCGGCGATCGTCTGGCTGCCCGCCAGGCCGTCGCCGATGCCGGCGCCGATGGCGCCCCCGCCGATCGCCAGTCCGGCGCCAATGATGGCCCCGGCCAGCTGGGTCGCGTATTGCGGTGTGCCCTTCTGGGCAGAGGCGGCGAGAATTACGGGAAGGTCTTCACTTGCCATTTGTTTCCAATTCCTCCGTTCGGTCGAAGCTGCTTCCGGGCGCCAGCGCCCGCCATCCAGGTGTTGGTCCTCAGTGCGCTCCCTCCCCTTCTGGGCGCAGCGCCTCCTCGAAGTAGAGGATCGTCAGCAGCGAGAAGATGAATGCCTGGATCAGGCCGATGAACGCGTCGAAGAGCTTCCACAGGATGTTGGGGAACCACAGGATCGCGAGGGGGAAGAGGCTGGCGATCAGGATCAGCATCAGGCCGCCGGCGAAGATGTTGCCGAACAGTCGGAGGGCCAGCGTGAAGGGCTTGGCGATCTCCTCGATGGCGTTGATGGGCGCGAGCAGCCAGCTGGGCTGGAAGAACTTGCGGACGTAGCCCCGAAATCCCCGCTCTCGTATCCCGGAGAAGTGGACCAGCCCGATGACGAAGAACGCCATGGCGTAGGTGAGGTTGACGTCGCCGGTCGGGGCCGGGATGTTGTTGTGGACGCCGCCCGTCGGGACCAGCTCCAACCAGTTGCAGATGAGGATGAAGAAGAAGAGGGTGACGGCCAGAGGCACGATGCGGGCCCCGGTGGGGCCGATGCCGGTCTCGACCTGGTTCTGGATGGCACCGACGACGGTCTCCCAGAGCAGCTGCACCCGGTTCGGCACGCCGCTAGTGATCCGACGTCGGACGTAGAGGCCCGCCCCGACGACGATGATGCCGGCCAGCGCGGTCGCCCAGATCGTGTCGACGTTGAAGGTCAGCCCGGCGACCGTCACGGTGCGGTGGGTGCCCACCTCGATGTTGCTGGCATCGGCGAGCAGCGAAAGCGGGACCAGTGTCACGGGCTGCTCCGCATCGACTTGAGCAGCGTCCTGGCCGTGCTGGCCAGCACGACGAACTGGAACAGGGCGAGTCCGAAGACCATCCCCCAGCCGACCTGGCGGGCGAAGACGATGACGACGATCGCCACCCCGGTGATGGCGCCCAGGCGGACCAGGCTCGACGCCATGAACACGCTCTTCTGCGGGCCGGCATCGCCGACATAGCGCGCCATCGAGACCCGCTGCATCCGGCCGTTCACCGCGCCCAGGGCGAGTCCGGCGATAAGACCCAGGCCCACGAGGGGAAAGCCCAGCAGGGAGGTGAGGATGAGGCCCCCGGCGCCGATGGCGGCGGCGACGATGTAGCTCCGCCGCAGCACCGCGTTCAGCTCGATCAACGGAAGTTGGGCGAACACCGTCTACAGCCTTTCGGAGGTCAGTCGCGGAGGAACTTGCGCATCTCGGCCCACGTGGCGGCGACCCCCATGGCCACGCCGGCGGCGATGCCCACGAAGATGAACACTGGCTTGGTGTCGAGCGCGCTGTCGATGCCCCATCCGATGCCCAGCCCGATGACCAGACACAGCGCGTTGGTGGCACCTAGCCCCAGCAGAGTCCACAGGTTCGGAGATGGCTTGCGACTCATAAGGACGCGACCCCAGGCCGCAGTGCAGCCTACCTGGCTGGACGCTACGGGCACCAACGGAGTTGCTCTCGGGACGGGGATTATTCAGAGGTACTCGCCGCATAAAGCCATCTCATGAACCGGTGCGATCCCGGGAGAGATGCACCACGGGAATCCTCTCAGCTGGTCGGAGTTTCGGCAAAATGAGGGCCCCGCCAGGGATACCGTGAGTGATGCCGCGGATGCGCCTGGGGGTGGTCCTCCTCGTCCCGAGCCCTCAGGCCGAGGAGATCGACGGGCTCCGGCGGGCACTGGGCGACCCCGCCCTCGATCGCGTTCCTGCCCACCTGACCCTCGTTCCCCCGGTGAACGTCGCCGACCGTGACCTGCGTGACGCCCTGGACGTGCTGGCTGCGGCCGCCGCCGCGACGAGGCCGTTCACCCTCCTCCTCGGTCCGCCGGCCACCTTCTGGCCCGACAACCCTGTGGTCCATCTGCCCGCGGACGGCGACGTGGCGGCCGTCGAGGACCTCCGGCTCCGGGTTTTCCGAGCTCCCCTGGCCCGGCCGTTGACGTGGCCGTTCGTCCCCCACGTGACCATTGCCGACGACGCCGCGCCGGGCAGGATCGAGGCCGCCGTGTCCGCTCTGAGCTCCTACCGCACGTCGGTCCGCTTCGAGCGGGTCCATCTTCTGCAGGAGGGTCCGCAGCGGCGGTGGACGGTCGCTGCCGACGCCGCATTCCGAGTCCCGGCTGTCGTCGGTCGGGGCGGCCTGCCGATCGAGCTGACCGTGAGCGCGGGCGTCGACCCGCTCGTCACCCGCTGGGCCGACGCCGCCTGGGCGGATGAGGACCGTCGGGATGTGGGCACCTCGTGGGAGCCGGACGCTCCATTCGCGATCACGGCCCGCCGCGAGGGGGCCGTGGTCGGCCTGGGCGAGGGCACCGTCAGGGGCGAGGTGTGTGAGCTGCGACGCCTGATCGTCGACCGGGATGCTCGCGCCCAGGGAGTCGGGTCGCACGTTCTGGCGGAAGTGGAGTCCCTTGCGGCCGCGAGCGGGTGCCGAGTCTGTCGGCTGCGTGCGGTCGCGGGTGGGCGGGCCGAGCACTTCTACCGGGCGCGGGGTTGGGTGGAGACGGGCACCCTGCCCGACTGGCGGTGGGGCCGGGATTTCGTGCGGATGGAGCGCCGCCTCGGCTGAGCTAGGCGCTGCGCGCCCGCGCTTCAGCCACGCAGGCCTAGTCGAAGGAGATCTGGCTGAACTCCCGCAGCTTCTGCAGACGGTGACTGGCGTCGACCCGACGAACCGTCCCCGACTTCGACCGCATGACGAGCGACTGGGTGAGCGCCCCCGTGTTGGTGTAACGGATGCCGCGGAGCAGCTCACCATCGGTGACACCGGTCGCGGCGAAGAAGCAGTTGTCGCCGCGGACGAGGTCGTCGGTCGAGAGAACCGCGTCCAGGTCGTAGCCGGCGGCCAAGGCCGCTCGCCGCTCGTCGTCGTTGCGCGGCCACAGGCGGCCCTGGAGCTCGCCGCCCATGCACTTGAGGGCGGCGGCGGCGATGACCCCCTCGGGCGTGCCCCCGATCCCGAGCAGGATGTCGACCCCCGATTCCTGCCAGGCGGTCGAGATCGCCCCCGCCACGTCCCCGTCGGTGATGAGCCGGATGCGCGCTCCGGCCTGCCGCACCTCGGCGATGAGATCCTTGTGCCGGTCGCGGTCGAGGATGACGGCCGTGATGTCTCCGACGCTGGTGCGCTTGGCCGCCGCCACGGCCCGCAGGTTGTCGGCCGGCGACCGGTTGAGGTCGACGTGGCCGGCCCCGTCGGGGCCCACTGCCAGCTTCTCCATGTACACGCACGGGCCCGGGTTGAACATGCTGCCCCGCTCGCTCACCGCGATGACGGCGAGGGCCCCGCCGCGGCCCAGCGCCGTCGGCGTGGTGCCGTCGATGGGATCCACGGCGATATCGGTGGGCGGAGGAGTGCCGTCCCCGATGCGCTCGCCGTTGTAGAGCATCGGGGCCTCGTCCTTCTCCCCTTCGCCGATGACTACCACGCCGTCCATCGAGACGGTCTGCAACACGACGCGCATGGCATTGACGGCGGCCTGGTCGGCGCCGTTCTTGTCGCCCCGTCCCATCCAGCGGCCGGCCGCCATGGCGGCGGCCTCGGTCACCCGTACCAGCTCCATGGCCAGGTTGCGATCCGGGGCCTGCGGCTCGGCGCTCATGCGCCGCGACCCTAGCGGCGGGCGCCCCGCTTCGCCGCCGTAGGCTGGGGGCCATGAGGGACAGCGAGGAGTCGGGACGCGCACAGTGGGAGAGGGCCTACCGGTCGGCGCCACTGCGAGACGCCGATTTCGAGACCATGTCGGGGATCCCGCTCGAACCCGCCTACGGGCCCGAAGGTGGCGAATGGCCAGGGGTGTACCCCTACACCCGGGGTCCCTACGCGTCGATGCACCGGTCGAAGCTGTGGACGATGCGCATGTTCGCGGGCTTCGGCACGGCCGAGGACACCAACGCCAGGTTCCGGGACATCCTCGAGGCCGGCGGCGACGGGCTGTCGGTCGCGTTCGACCTCCCCACCCTCATGGGTCGAGACTCGGACGATCCACACTCGGTCGGTGAGGTCGGCAAGTGCGGTGTCGCCGTCGACACCCTCGCCGACATGGAGGATCTCTTCGCCGGCATCGACCTCGACCAGGTCACCACGTCGATGACGATTAACTCGCCCGCCAGCATCCTCCTGGCCATGTACCTGGCCGTGGCGGAGTCGGGAGGTGTCCCGAGGGGGCGGCTCGGCGGCACCACCCAGAACGACATCTTGAAGGAGTACCAGGCCCAGAAGGAGTTCATCTTCCCGCCCCGGCCGTCCATGCGTCTGGTGGTGGACAGCATCAGCTTCTGCGCAGCCGAGATGCCGCGGTGGCATCCCGTGTCGGTGTCTGGGTACCACATCCGGGAAGCGGGCTCGACGGCCACCCAGGAGCTGGCGTTCACGCTGGCCAACGGCTTCGCCTACGTCGAGGCGGCGGCCCGCTCGGGCCTTCCGGTCGACGCCTTCGCCCCTCGTCTCTCGTTCTTCTTCAACGCCCACATCGACTTCTTCGAGGAGATCGGCAAGTACCGGGCGGCCAGGCGCATCTGGGCCCGCTGGATGCGCGAGCGCTACGGCGCCACGGACCCGAGCTCGTGGCGGTGCCGCTTCCACACCCAGACAGCGGGGGTGTCGCTCACCGCCCAGCAGCCCGAGGTGAACATCGTCCGCACGGCCATCGAGGCCCTAGCCGGCGTGCTCGGCGGGACCCAGAGCCTGCACACGAACTCCATGGACGAGGTGCTCGCCCTTCCTACGGAGAAGGCGGCCCGAATCGCCCTGCGGACCCAGCAGGTGATCGCCCACGAGACCGGGGTCGCCAACGTGGCCGACCCGCTCGGGGGCTCGTACCTGGTGGAGGAGATGACCGACGAGCTGGAGCGCCAGGCCGAGGCGGTCTTCGCCCACCTCGACGAGCTGGGCGGGGGGTCCATGCTCGAGGGTGTGCACGCCGGAATCGAGACCGGTTGGTTCCAGGGGGAGATCGCCGAGGCGGCCTACACGCTGGAGAAGAAGATCAGCTCGGGGCGGCGCGTCGTGGTGGGCGTGAACCGTTTCGCCGATGCCGACGATGAGCTGCTCCCCACTCTGTACATCGGCCCCGAGGTCGAGCAGCGCCAGCTCGAGCGGCTGGCCAAGGTGCGAAGCTCGCGCTCCGATGCCGGCGTGGTCGCGGCCCTGGCCCGCGTCACGTCCGATGCCGGAAGATCCGACGTGAACCTGATGCCCGCCTTGGTGGAGGCGGTGCGGGCCTACGCCACGGTCGGCGAGATCGTCGCCGCCCTGGCCGACGTCTTCGGGCGGTGGACCGAGGACCCGGTCATCTGAGCCAGCGCCCACCCGGCCCTCACGCCGAGGTGCTCCGGCGGGCACGTCGCCGGGCTGGTGGGGGCGTCGCCCGGGCGAGGTCTCCGGGAAAGGTAGTCTGTTGTCGACACCATGGGACACCGATGTCGCGTGAGTCGCTGAACGAGCTTGAACAGCGGGCCGACCTCGGCCTTCCGCTGCCGCGGACGAGGCTTCGGACCCTCAAGCGCGTGGTCATCCGTCTGTGCTGGGCCTTTCTCCATCGCCAGATCGAGTTCAACCACGAGCTGGTCATGTCATTGGAGCGGATCACCACTCACCTCGGCGATGTTGCCGACGAGTCGGCTGCGTGGGCCAAGGTGGTCGACGACCTCCGTCTGCGGGTGGCCCAGCTCCACATCGAGGTGGGCGCTCGACACGACGAGGCGCTGCGTGTCCTGCGGGGCGAGTTGGGCGAGCTGCAGCAGGAGATCGCCCGGGCGAGCTCGCTGCTGAGCTCTGAACGGGTTCGGTCCGGGGTCCTCGAAGGACAGGCCGCCGATCTGTCGCGATCGCTGCTCGACATCGGGGACCGTCTCGCCGGCTTGGCCGCGGCCTCCGCCAACCCCGGCGCGACGACGCAGCGCGTCGTCGACGAACCGCGGGAATCGAACTCACGCCCGTGAGGGCGGCCATGTGGACTCCGCTCCCGCCGGAGCCGACGGGCATCGCCGACTACTCCTTCGAGCTGCTGAGCGTCCTGGCCCGTCGCATGGAGATGGTCGCCGTCGTCCGCGACGAGGTCGCCCGTCAAGCGAGCGCGCCTCCCGGGGTCAGGATCGTCGGCGTCGGCGACTGGCTGGCCGACGACTCGGCGAACGTCGACGTCGATATCTACCAGGTCGGCAACAACAGCCTCCACGGCTGGATCCACGACCGGGCGGTGCTCAGACCCGGAGTCGTCGTCTACCACGACGCTTCGCTCCTCGACTTCTACGCGGAGCGGTTCTCGGGGCGACCGGGCTTCGTCGAGGAGGCCCTCTGGAGCGAAGGGTTGAGGTTGGGGTTCCCTCCGGACCCCGTGACGGGACAGCCCAGGGGGATTCCAACCGTTCGAGGCGCCGGCCTCCCTCACCCTGACCGCATCTCGCTGCTGTTCTCCCGCCGGATCGTCGAGGCCAGCCTGGCCACGATCGTCCACAGCGAGTGGCTCGCCGACGAGCTGCGTCGGCGCCATCCAGCCGTCCCGATACACCTCGTCTACCACGGCGCGGCGACGCCGGACGTCCCGGGGATGGCCGCACGAGCCCGGTCCGAGCTCGGCTGGGAGACCTCTCATTTCGGCTTCGGCGTCTTCGGAGGCCTCACCGGGTTCAAGCGCGTACCCACTTTTGTCGCCGCCTTTGCCGCCCTCCGCCAGCTCCATCCC
>DATBBR010000085.1 GCA_036270875.1 Acidimicrobiales bacterium | reverse complement strand
TCGGGCGGTCGGGCGGTGCTCGGGGTCGGCACCGGCCATCTCGAGGGCGAGTTCAGCGCCCTGGGCGCGGACTTACAACAGCGGGGGCGGCGCACGGACGACGCCATCGACGTCGTACGGGCCGCACTCACCCATGGGTATCCCGACGTGAACACGAACACGTGGTCCGTCCGCGACGTCGGACTGGCACCGCGCCCGCGCCAGGCCCAGGTGCCGATCTGGGTCGGCGGGTCCTCGCGTGCGGCCCTGCGGAGAGCCGCCGAGCGGGGCGACGGGTGGCTCCCACAAGGCACGCCTCGGGACGCGATGCCCGAGTCGATCGAGTACCTCCTCGCGCACCGCAAGGCGACGCGCGGCGCCGAGCCGATCGACATCGGCGTGATCAGCGAGGTGCTCTACGTCGGCGATCCCGGATGGGACGTGGGGGCCCGCACCATCGCCGGCTCCCCCGCGCTGCTGGCCGAGCGGCTCAACGAGTACGCGGACATGGGAGTCAGCCACGTCCAGGTCAGGTTTCGCAATCGCTCCCTTCAGGAGCTGCTGGACCAGATGGACGCCTTCGCCGCCGAGGTGGCGCCGCTCCTCAGAGGCCCGTGAAGCTGCCGCCGTCGCAGACGATGGTCTGGCCCGTGACGTAGCCCGAGGCGTCGCCAGCAAGGAAGACGACAACCGAGCCGATGTCGCGCTCGGCGTCGCCGATCCGCCCGAGGGGGACACGTCCCGTCACCCGCTTGCGCAGCTCGGGATTGGCCTCGAAGGCGCCGAGCAGGGCGGGCGTCTCCGCCACGGGGGCGATGCAATTGACCGTGATCCCGTGCTCTCCCCACTCTCGGGCCAGGCTCTTGGCCATGGCCCGCTGTGCGGCCTTGACGGGCGCGTAGATGGGGATGTTGGCGCTGCCTTCGACGCCCGCGGGCGACGTGACGAGGACGAGGCGCCCATGGCGGCCCGCGGCCCGGAGATGAGGGAAGGCGAGCTGGGCGCAGTGAAACGACCCCCAGACCGCCGTGCGCGAGAAGCCCTGCCACATCCGATCGTCGACCTCCTCCAACCGATGGCTGGCGCCCGCCCGGCCGCCGAAGGCGTTGTGGACCATGATCTCCAGCGCGCCGAACCGCTCCAGGGTCGCCGCCACGGCGGCCTCGACCTCGCCGCGAACGGTCACGTCGGTCTGGACACAGATCGCCGAGCCGCCCCGGTCCCGGATCTCGGCTGCCACCGGCTCGCCCGTGGCGGCCCGGCGGGCGGCGATGACGACGTTCGCCCCCTCGCCCGCAAGGGCCAGCGCGATACCTCTCCCGACGCCCTGCCCGGCGCCGGTCACGATTCCCGTGCGACCCTCCAGAGAGCCGGTCACGGCGCCATCCAGACGCCGCCGTCGACACAGATCGTGGCCCCGGTGACGAAGTGCCCGGCGTCGCTGGCCAGGAACACGACGACCGGGCCGAGGTCGGTCTCGGGATCGCCAGGACCGCCGAGTGGAGCAGGGTTGAGCGGAAGATGGTGACGGCCGCCGGCTTCCTCGCCCTCAGCCGTGGCGGGTGCCGGGGCCACGCAGTTGACGGTGATGCGGTGCACGCCCCACTGGCGGGCCGCCGACTTGGCCAGCAGCCGCTGGCCCTCCACCGCCGCCGTGTAGGCGACCAGGCCGGCCGCCCCCGACATCGAGAGCGTGGGAGTGGAGAAGATGATCCGACCCCCTCGCCCGGCCATGTGCGTGAACGCCGCCTGGCAGCACAGGAGGCTCGACCGCATCGTCGCCTCCCACACCGCCTCCCAACGATCCTCGTCCACGTCGACCAGAGGCACGGGCTCGACGGCGATCGGGTCGACGGCGGTGTGCAACACGATGTCGACCGGCCCGAGCGCGGTGTCGGCCGCGCTGAAGACGGCTTCGACGTCGGCCCTGCGCTCATAGGCGACGGCGAGGCGAGCGGTCCGGGCGCCGGTGTCGGCGACGTCGGCGGCTGCGCCCGCGATGCTGTCGAGGTCGGCGCCCAACAGACCGACATCGGCACCCGCCCGCCCGAGGGCGACGGCCAGACCGCGGCCCAACGCCTGGTCGGCGCCGGTCACGAGGGCCACCCGGTCTCGGAGCGGACGGCCGGGGTCCTCGGGCACGTGCGCTTTCTACACTGCCCCGGAGCGGTGAACCGCCGGGGCCGTCTCCGAAGTGAAGCGCTCGATCAGCCGAGTATCCGCACGGGGAGTGTTCTCGGCCCCCGTACCTGGCCCGCCGACCAGGTGACCAGCGCCGGGTCGTCCAGCTCGAACTCCGGATAGCGTGCCAGCCACTCCTCGAGCGACACCCGCAGCTCCATGCGGGCGAGGTTGGACCCGAGACAGCGGTGGATGCCGAGCCCGAAGGCGGCGTGACGGTTCTCGGCCCGGTCGAGGATCACCTCCCCGGCGTCGGGGAACACCTCGGGGTCGCGGTTGGCCGAGGGGAAGGGCAGCAGCAGCCAGTCGCCCTCCTTCATGGGGCAACCCCGGAGGTCGAAATCCTGGGCGACGAGGCGGGCCATGGTGACCGGCGCATAGGCCCGGAGGAGCTCCTCCACCGCGCTCGGCATGAGGTCGGGCTCGGCGGCCATCCGGCGCAGGTCGTCGGGGTGCTGGGCCAGGTGCCAGATGGAGGCGCCGATGGCCGACCAGGTGGTGTCGATCCCGGCGATCATGAGCAGGATCATGGTGCCCCGCACGTGCTCGGGCTCCAGCTTGTTGCCGTCGAGCTCCGCCTCCAGCAGGAACGTGGTCAGGTCGTCCCTTGGCTGCTGCTGGTGCTCGGCGATCTGGGCGTCGATGTACTCGTCGATCTCGCCGCCGACGATGACCTGCTGGCGCTCCTCCTCCGACTGGTCGACGTCCTCGAGCACCATGCGGATGAACCTGCGGAAGATGTCGGCATCCTCCTGGGGGAAGCCGAGCATCCCGATGATCACCCGCAGTGGGATGTGACGGGCGTAGTCGACTGCGGCGTCGAGCCGCGAGTTGCCCGCAGTGGCGTCGAGGAGCTCCCGGCACAGATCCCGCGTCAGCGGCTCCAGGTTGGCGATCGCCTTGGGCGAGAAGGCCGGGAGCAGCAGCCGGCGGGCCAGTGCATGGAACGGCGGGTCGGAGGTAATGGGCGGGGCCAGGCCCATGGGCGCCGGCGGGTCGTCGGGTCCGGGACGGACCTCGCTCACCACGACCGAGCGGGACGTGAAGTGCTCCGTGTCGTAGGCGACGGCGGCGATGTCCTCGTGGCGGACGGGCAGCCACGTGCCGCCGTAGCGGTCGCTGTGGGCCACCGGGCAGGTGCGACGCAGCTCGTCCCAGATGGGATAGGGATCGGCGACCCACTCGCTGTCGGTGTGATCGAAGTCGGTCGCCCAGTCGACGACGGGTGGGCGCTTCTTGTCAGGGCTCATCGGTCATTCGCTCATGGAGATGGCGCGCTCTGGACAGTTGGCCACGGCGAGGCGGGCCTTCTCCTCCAGGCCGGCCGGTACGACGCCGTCGTTGAGCTCGAAGGAGTTCCCGAGCTCGTCGACATCGAAGAGCTCGGGTGCCAGGGCGTAGCAGCGGTTGTGGCCCTGGCAGCGTTCGCGGTCGACGTGCACGTGCATGCAGCCTCCCTTCCGTCTGGGTCGAGCGTAGCGAAGTCGGGCCACTCGAGAGAGGTCGGACGCTGCCCGAGCGGTGTCGGCGCCCCGCGGCGCCCTCGGCCCTTGCTGCTGGTTTCACCTTTGGTCGAAAGAGGGCGCGGGATGCCGGCCCGTCCCGCCCACTTTCGACACGATATGAACCGAGCGGAGTGTGCTGGGGCGCCCCCCTGGGCGGCGCCTCCGGGCTAGGGCCGGGGATACAGGAGAAGTTGGGTGCACCGGTAGGCCGCCATCGGACGCCCGGTCGACTCGTTGGTGACCGTGGCGTCCCAGACCTGCGTGGTGCGACCGAGGTGCACCGGCGTCGCCACGCCCAGGATGACCTCGTCCTCTTTGGCGCTGCCAAGGAAGTTCGCCTTGGCCTCCAGGGTCGTGAAGCTCGCCGCCCCCTCGGGCCAGTTGCGGCTGACACCGAACGCACACAGGGCGTCGGCCACGGTCATCACGACCGGCGCCCACAGATAGCCGGTCCCGGCGATGAGGGCGTGTGAGACCGTCAGGCGGGCGACGGTCTGGTCCCCCTCCCCCTGGATCTCGATACCGAGAAGGTTGAGGAAATTGTGGACGTCATAGGGCGGGGGCATGAAGACACGGGCCCTTCATTGTCTCTACCGGCTGAAGCGGAGCAGGAGCTTGTGGTCGTAGTAGTAGTCCAGCCAGTCGACCAGCTGACCTCGGCCGTGGTGCCCATGGCCGCCCGCCGGAACGAATCGCATCGCCAGCCGGGCCGCCGACACGTCGAATCCTGCCCCGCGGAACGCGGCCACCACCTCGTCGATGTCGTACAGCTTCGGTAGGCGGAGCTCTTCGGCGTTGGCCGAGTGCCACTCGAGCATCAGCGGGCTTCGCGAGTGGACACCCATGACGGCGAAGTAGACGCCGCCTGGCGCCAGCGCCCCGAAGAGGTCGGTGGCGTGGGCGGAGAGGTCGTGCACCAGATACAGCACCTCATGGCTGAACGCGACGTCGAAGCAGTCCCATCCCGCCGGCACCGTGTCTGAGGCTTCGAACTGCAACGGTCGATGTCCGACAAGCCCCCGGGCATCCGCGACGGCGCTGGCGGCGGGGTCGTACCCGGCCCCCTCGGCGATGCCACACCAGTCGGCGAGCAGGCGCAGAAAACCGCCCCGGTTGCACCCGGCATCGAGCACCCGCTTCCCGGCCAGGTCGACATCGATAGTCTCGAGCATCGCCCGCCAGATGAAGCCGTGCTCCTCCTGCATTGCCTCGTCCTCGGCCCCGCCCCGCCAGTACGTCGTGTCCATGTGACCTACCTTAAGGGCGCGCCGGTTGGCGTAGACCGCTTCGCAGCTGCGTGAGCGTCGGCGCCTACCAGACGAGCGCCAGGCGCTGGGGCCCCCGAATGGTCGATGTCGGCTTCCATTCGATCTCCGGCTCGGCCAGGGCGAGGTCGGGGAAGCGGCCGATCAGGCGGCCAATCGCCTCTTGGCCCTCGATGCGGGCCAGCGGCGCTCCGAGGCAATGGTGGATGCCGCCGCCGAAGGAAAGGTGACGGTTGTCCCGGCGGCCGATGTCCAGCCGGTCGGGGTGCTCGAACACCTCGGGGTCTCGGTTGGCCCCGGCAATGAGCGCGACCACCTCGGTGCCCGCGGCGATCGGCTGGCCGGCAAGCTCCACCTCGGCTGTCGCGATCCGCGCCGTCAGCTGGACCGGGGGTCCGAAGCGGAGCAGCTCCTCAACGGCGCTGGTGATGAGCGTGGGCTCGGCCTGCAGGCGGGCTAGCTCGCCCGGGTGGCGCAGCAGGTTCAGGGCGCCCCCTGCGATGAGGTTGACAGTCGTCTCGTGCCCGGCGCCGAACAGCAGGATGGCCGTGTCCAGCAGCTCCTCGTGGCTGAGGCGGTCGCCGTCATCTTCGGCTGCGATCAGGGCGCTGAGCAGGTCGGAGCCGAGAGCTCGCCGGCGGTGGCCGACGAGCTCGTCGAAGTAGGTGCGCAGGGCCCGGATCGCTTCGGCCGCGGGGAAGAACACGGTCATATCGTCCGACGGGTCGAGCGCCTTCACCGCCTCTGCCGTCCAACTGCGCAGCGTCTCGTGGTCCTCGTCCGGCACCCCCAACATGTCACTGATCACCGTCACCGGGAGGGGGAAGGCCAACGCCTCGACCAGGTCGGCACCGCCGTCGCCAGCCACTGCGTCGAGCATCCCGTCGACGATGGCGGCGATGCGGGGACGCATGTCCTCCACGGTGCGGGCGGTGAAGGCCTTCCCCACGATCCGGCGCAGCCGCGTGTGGTCGGGCGGGTCGGCAAAGAGCATGACCCGGCCCATGAGGTCCTGGAGGTCGGACAGGCCCAGCTGGCGTCCCAGCTCGGCGAACTGCTCATAGCCGGCCTGGTGGCGGGAGCTGCTGCTGAAACGGGTGTCGCGCAGCACGGCGAAGACCTCGGCGTGTCGCGACAGGAGCCAGCCGCCCACGGTGGTGGGCAGGACCAGGCCCGTGGCCTGCAGCCGGGCGTACGTGGGGTACGGGTCCGCCCGGACCGTCGGGTCCTTCATCAGCTCAATGAGCGAGACTCTTTCGAGCTGGGTCACCCGTTGATCATCTACCTGGCGCCCCATGACCCGCAACCGGCGATCGACGGGTTCCTCACTTGGTGTCGAGATTGGCCGCAGCTACTACCTGTTGGTCAGCAGCGCTCTCACGGCGTCGATCGTGTCAGCCTCGGCCGTCGTCTTGTCTGAGCGGTATCGCTTCACTCGGGCGAAGCGAAGGGCAACGCCGCCCGGATAGCGAGGCGATCGTTGCACGCCGTCCACTGCGATCTCCACCACCAGCTCCGGATTGACGGTGACCGTGATACCGGCACGGTCGGTCTCGAGCTCGAGGAGGCGCTGGGTCTGCCAGCCCAGCAGGATGTCGGTGAGGCCCTTGAAGGTCTTGCCCACCATCACAAAGCCACCCGTGGTCGGATCTCGGGCAGCGAGGTGGAGGTTCGACAGCCAACCTCGGCGGCGGCCGTGACCCCACTCGGCCGCCAACACCACGAGGTCGAAGGTGCGAACGGGC
>DATBBR010000084.1 GCA_036270875.1 Acidimicrobiales bacterium | reverse complement strand
CGTCGGCGCTGGCCAGCACGGGCCGGGCGCCGACGCCGCCAGGACCCCCGTTTGCCGGTACCGGGGCGCCGATCTAACCTGGCTTGTCGGCTCGGCGCCGTCCCGGCGCGACCCGTGTCTCCGAAACTGTCGGAATAGTCGGAACCCGTCGGAATCCCTGGAAGAGCTCCCCGTGCGCACCTACTCACCGAAGCCCAGCGACATCGACCGCGCCTGGCACGTCGTCGATGCCGACGGGCTGGTGCTCGGCCGTATGTGCGCCGAGGTGGCGCGGGTCCTGCGGGGCAAGCACAACCCGCGGTTCGCCCCCCATTTCGACATGGGTGACCACGTGGTGATCGTCAACGCGGCCAAGGTGGTCATGACGTCCGACAAGGCCGGCAAGAAGCGCTACTACCGCCACAGCGGCCACCCGGGGAGCCTCACGAGCCGCACCTACGCCGAGCTGTTGGCCACCCGGCCGGAAGAGACCGTTCGCCGGGCGGTGCGGGGCATGCTTCCCAAGGGCCCGCTCGGTCGGCGCACCTTGAAGAAGCTCAAGGTCTACGCCGGCCCCGTCCATCCGCATACTGCCCAGGACCCCCAGCCCCTGCCCCTCGAGGGCGCCCGGTCCCGCCCGGCCTGAGGAGCCCGACCATGCCCCAGCCCATCGTCAAGACCACCGGTCGCCGCAAGTCGGCCGTCGCGCGCGTGCGTTTTCGGTCCGGCGGCGGGACCATCAGGATCAACCGGCGCCCGATCGAGGAGTACTTCCCCTCGGCGACCCACCGGATGATCGCCACCGAGCCGCTTCGACTGGCCACGGCGGCGGAGTCCTACGACATCGAGGCGACCATCGGCGGGGGCGGCACGTCCGGCCAGGCCGGTGCCCTCCGCCTCGGGATCGCCCGGGCCCTGGCCGAGCTGGACGGTGACCTGCGGGTACCCCTCAAGCGGGCGGGGTTCCTGACGCGCGACGCCAGGGAGAAGGAGAGCAAGAAGTACGGCCTCAAGAAGGCCCGCAAGGCGCCCCAGTACTCGAAGCGGTAGCCCCGCTTTGAGCCTGAAGTTCGGCACCGACGGGCTCCGAGGCGTCGCCAACGCTGAGCTCACCCCCGAGCTCGTCCTCGCCCTCGGACGGGCTGCGGCCCGTGTCGTTCCGGCGCCGGAGTTCATCGTGGGTCGGGACACGCGGCTGTCGGGCCCCCTGCTGCAGGCCGCGCTGTCCGCCGGGCTCGCCAGCGAGGGGGTGCGGGTCGCCGATGTCGGCGTGATCCCCACGCCGGGTCTGGCCTGGCTCTCGGCGAGGCGCAAGCTTCCGGCGGCGATGATCTCGGCCTCGCACAACCGGTACCCCGACAACGGCGTCAAGCTCTTCGGTGCCGGGGGGACCAAGCTGTCCGACCCCGTCGAGCGGGCCCTGGAGGCCGAGCTGGCCCGGGTGGTCGGCGAGCCCACCGCATCGGGCCGGACCGCGCCGCTCCCGGCGCTCTCGTCGCCCGACCTCGAGGCGGCGGTGGGGGCCTCGGTGGGCCGCATCGACCCCGACCCGGCGGGGATCGACGAGTACAGCGGCCACCTCGTCGCCGCGCTGGAGGGCCGACGCCTCGACGGCCTTCGCTGCGTGCTGGACTGCGCCAGCGGCGCCGCAAGTCATGTCGCCCCGTCGGTCCTCGCCCGGTTGGGCGCCGACGTGAGCGTGATCGCCGATGCTCCTGACGGCACGAACATCAACGACGGCTGCGGCTCGACCCACCCCGAGGGCCTCCAGCGCGCCGTCGTGGCGGCCGGCGCCGATGTGGGACTGGCCTTCGACGGCGACGCCGACCGAGTGCTGGCCGTCGACCACACCGGGACCCTCGTCGACGGTGACCACCTGATGGCCATGTTCGCCGTGGACCTCCAGGAGCGCGGCCTCCTCGCCTCGGACACGGTGGTGGCGACGGTCATGACCAACCTGGGGATGTTGCTCGCCCTCGAGGCCAGGGGCATCCGGGTGTGCCAGACCAGCGTGGGCGACCGCCACGTCCTGGCCGCCATCGAGGAGGGCGGCTACAGCCTGGGCGGGGAGCAGTCGGGTCACATCATCTTTCGACAACTTGCAACCACCGGCGACGGGATCCTCACCGGCCTGCAGCTCCTCGATCTGCTGCGGCGTCGAGGCCGGTCCCTGGCTGAGCTGGCGGGTGAGGCGATGACCCGGCTTCCGCAGGAGCTGGTCAGCGTGGCCGTGTCCGACCCCGAGCAGCTGGCGTCGGCCGGCGTCGTGTGGCAGGAGGTGGCGGCGGTCGAGGCCGAGCTGGGCCGCGCCGGTCGGGTCCTGCTCCGGGCCAGTGGCACCGAACCGGTCGTACGGGTCATGGTCGAGGCCCAGAGCGCCGATCAGGCCCGCGCTGCCGTCGACCGACTCTGCAGCGCCGTGCGCCGCCAGCTGGGGGACGCCGGTGAGCGGACGCCGTAGCCTTTAGGTCATGTGCGGCATCATCGGCGCGACCGGATCGTCCCCAGTGCTGCCTGTCCTCCTCGAGGGGCTGGCACGACTCGAGTACCGCGGCTACGACTCGGCCGGTATCGCGCTGCTGGCCGACGGGGGCGTGTGGCGCCGACGGCGGGCCGGCGGCAACAAGAGCGTGGCCGAGCTGACCGAGACGGTGGGCGACGCCCCGGCCGCCACCACCGGTATCGGCCACTCGAGATGGGCGACCCACGGGGCGCCGACGGAGCCCAACGCCCACCCGCACACCGACGCCACCGGCCGTCTGGCCCTCGCCCACAACGGGATCATCGAGAACTACCGGGAGCTGGCCGGGACCCTGCCCGAGGGCGGCGACGAGTTGACCAGTGACACCGACACCGAAGTGCTGGCGCACCTGATCGCAGCCCGCAAGCGCGACGGCGTGGGCCTGGCCGACGCCGTGCGCGCCGCCTTGGCCGAGGTCCAGGGCAAGTTCGCCCTCGCCGTGGTCCACGCCGACGAGCCGGGACTCATCGTCGGCGCCCGCCGGGGCTCGCCGCTCATCGCCGGCCAGGCCGACGGCACCGGCCTGCTGGCGTCCGACATCCCCGCCATCCACGGCCGGGCCGAGAGCGTCTTCGTCATCGACAACGACCGCGTCGCCGAGGTCCGTCCCGGCAACGTCCGGGTCACCGACCTGGCCGGGCGCGAGGTCGACCTCGTCGCCCGCGAGGTCAGCTGGGACCTGGAGGCCGCCGAGAAGGGCGGCTACCCCGACTTCATGATGAAGGAGATCCACGAGCAGCCGGCCGCCGTGCGCGACACGCTGCTGGGCCGCATCGTCGGTGGACGTCTCGTGCTCGACCAGATGCGACTGTCGGACGATGACGTGCGTCAGGTCGACAAGGTCTTCGTCGTCGCCACCGGCTCGAGCTACCACGCCGGGATGGTGGGCCGACTATCCATCGAGCACTTCGCCCAGCTGCCCACCGAGCTCGAGATTGCCAGCGAGTTCCGCTACCGCGACCCTGTGCTCGACGCCTCCAGCCTGGTGGTGGCCATCAGCCAGTCGGGCGAGACGCTGGACACCATGGAGGCCGTGGCCCACACCAAGGCCATGAGCAAGGCGCGCGTGCTGGCGGTCACCAACGTGGTGGACTCGTCGCTCGCCCGGGATGCCGACGCGACGCTCTATACGCGGGCCGGACCAGAGATCGCGGTGGCCTCGACCAAGTGCCATGTGGCCCAGCTGGTGGCCATGCACGTCCTCGCCCTGTACCTCGCCCAGGTGCGCGGCAAGTACTACCCCGAGGAGGTTGCCCACCAGCTCGAGTGCCTGCAACGCCTGCCCGACCGCGTCCAGGCTGCCATCGACACCGCCCCGGCGGTGACCGATGTGGCCCGGCAGGTCGAGGGGGTGCGCGACTTCTTCTTCATCGGCCGGGGCGTGGGAAACGCCATGGCCCTGGAGGGCGCCCTCAAGCTCAAGGAGATCAGCTACCTCCGGGCCGAGGGCTATCCCGCAGGCGAGCTCAAGCACGGCCCCATCGCGCTCATCGAGCCGGGCGTCGTGGTGGTTGCCATCGCCACCCGCAGCCGCCTCCGGGACAAGCTGCTGGCCAACATGCAGGAGGTCAAGGCCCGAGGGGCGATCGTCATAGCCCTGGTCGACGACGACGACGCTGACGACGCCCACGTGCGGGCGCTCGCCGACCACGTACTGACGGTGCCGTACGCGGGCCACGAGCTGTTCCAGCCCGTGGTCGACGTCGTGCCCCTCCAGCTCTTCGCCTACGCGCTGGCCATGGCGCGGGGCAACGACGTCGACCGTCCCCGCAACCTGGCCAAGACCGTCACCGTCGAGTGATGACCCCGTCGGGGGCTGCGATCGAGGGAGTCGGGCTCGGGATCGACGCCGTGGAGGTGCCGAGGTTCCGCCGGGCGCTCGAGCGCCGACCCGGTCTGCGACGGCGCCTGTTCACCGACGGCGAGCTGGCCTACGCGGCCCGGTTCGCCGACCCCGCCCCGAGGCTGGCGGCCCGCTTCGCCGTGAAGGAAGCGGCCATGAAGTCGCTCGGCGTCGGCCTCGGCGCCTTCGCCTTCCACGATGTCGAGGTGGTACGCCGACCTGGAGGCGCGCCCGCTCTCTCCGTGGCGGGCAAGGCATCCGAGCTGGCGAGGCGCCTGGAGGTCACGGCCTGGCGGGTGTCGATCACCCACACCGACCTGATGGCCGAGGCCGTGGTGCTCGCGCTGGCCGGCCCGGGAGGCCGGCCCGTCGACCCGGCTGGCAGCCGATGAAGCCGGTCGTGACGGTGGACGAGATGAAGGCCATCGACGCCGAGGCGCAGCGGCGCGTGAGCCTGGACACCCTCGTCGACCGGGCCGGTGCCGCGGTTGCCCGGTCCGTGCTCCGCCAGATGGGGGGGTCGTACGGGCGTCGGGTCGTCGTCGTGGCCGGCAAGGGCCACAACGGAGATGACGGCCGGGTCGCTGCCGTCCGGCTCCGGCGGCGCGGCGTCGGGGTCAGGGTGGTCGACGCAGGAGCGGCTGGGGAGGTTCTGGCGCCCTGCGACGTCGTCGTGGACGCCGCCTACGGCACGGGATTTCGGGGGCAGTACCAGGCGCCCGGCGTGCCGGCGGGCGCGCTCGTGGTGGCCGTCGACATCCCCTCGGGGGTGAACGGCGACACGGGAGAGGCGGCCGCCGGTGCGGTGCAGGCCGACGCCACCGTGACCTTCGCCGCCCTCAAGCCGGGGCTGCTCCTCGGCGAGGGACCGGCGCGGTCGGGATCGGTCGAGGTCGTCGATATCGGCCTGGACGTCAGCAGGGCCCGCATCCACGTGGTGGAGGATGCCGACGTGGCCGAGCAGCTGCCCAGGCGATCGCGAGACACACACAAGTGGGAGACGGCCGTCTACGTGGCCGCCGGGTCGCCCGGGATGATGGGCTCGGCGACCTTCTGCTCGTTGGCGGCGATGCGGGCGGGGGCAGGGATGCTCCAGCTCGGGGTGCCGGGTGCCGGCCCGCGGGACCTGCCGAGCAGCGAGGTGGTCGCCCACGGGCTGCCCCCGGAGGGATGGGACGCCGATGTTCTCGGCGTCGTCGGTCGCTGTCGGGCGCTGGTCATGGGGCCGGGGCTCGGACGATCGGAGGCCACAGCCGCGGCCGTCCGCCGCCTGGTCGCCGAGTGCCCCGTTCCCGTGCTCGTCGACGCCGACGGGCTCAACGTGCTGGGCGGGGCCGAGGAGGTCGCCAAGCTTGTCGCCGGCCGCTCGACCTCGGTCGTGCTGACCCCCCACGCCGGCGAGTACGCACGCCTCGCCGGCGCTGCACCAGCGCCCGATCGGATCGGCGCGGCCCGCGACCTGTCCCGGCGCACCGGCGCCGTGGTGCTGCTGAAGGGCTCGACGACCGTCGTGGCCGCGCCTGACGGTCGATCGCTGGTGTCGACCTCGGGCTCGTCCCAGCTGGCCACCGCCGGCACGGGCGACGTCCTCTCCGGCGTCATCGGCGCCTTCCTGGCTCGGGGCCTGGGACCCGTCGAGGCGGCGGCGTTCGGGGCCCACGCCCACGGCAGGGCCGCGGGGCTCGGACTCCCCGAGGGCCTGCTGGCCGGCGACCTCGTCGAGCTCGTGCCCCGCTGGCTGTCCGGGGTGACCGCGCCGTGAAGGCCCGCTGGGTCGCGCTGGGCGTCGGCGCCGCCCTCGGGGTGGGCTCGGTGGTCGAGCGTCAGCTCATCCGGCGGGAGAGGGCGCGGGTCGTGCCCGTCGGCGAAGCCGATTTCGTCCCCCCCGTCACCGAGCGGACGATCGAGACCGATGACGGGGGCGAGATCCACGTCCTCGAGCGGGGCCAGGGCCAGCCGATCGTCTTGTTGCACGGGATCACTCTGGCGGCGCGTATCTGGGGCTACCAGCTGCACGACCTGTCGGCCACCCACCGGGTCGTCGCCATCGACCAGCGTGGCCACGGGCAGTCCCGTCCCGGCCGGGAACCGGCCGACCTCACCCGTCTCGGGACCGACCTCCTCACCGTCCTCGAGGCCCTGGACCTCCGGCAGGCGATACTGGTCGGCCACTCGATGGGGGGCATGGTCGTGCTCCGTCTGCTGGCCGACCGTCCCGACACGCTGTCGGATCGGGTGGCGGGGGTCGGCCTGGTGGCCACCTCGGGAGGTCCGCACGCCAGGCTGCCGTACTGGGAGCTCCTGGCCCGAACGCTGTCCCGCCTTGTCGCCCTGCGGCTGCACAAGATGAACGGGGTCGGGCGGGGTCTGCTCCCGCCTGGTGACCTGGCCTACCTGATCGCCCGAGGCGCCTTCGGAGCCGCACCGCGGCCGGCCCACGTCGAGCTGACCCGGGAGATCATCGACGACACCTCGGTGGCCGTCGTGGCCGAGCTCCTGGCCGACGTCATGACGGTCGACCTGTGCCGCGATCTCGGGGCGGTCGACCGGGAGGCGCTGGTCGTCGTCGGCTCCAGGGATGCGTTGACGCCGCCCTGGCAAGCGCGCCGCCTTGTCGCCGCCCTGCCCGAGGCGGAGCTGCTGACCCTGACCGGATGCGGGCACATGGTCATGCTCGAACGTCGGGAGGAGCTCGCCGCTTCCCTCGAGCGGTTCGCAAGGTCGTGCCGCTTGCGGGCGGCGAAGTCCGCGTGATCACCGACCTGTCGGGCGTGCGGGTCGGCCACTGGAGCGACGAGAAGGCCCGGACCGGCTGCACCGTTGTCCTCCTCCCGCCCGGGACGGTGGCGTCGGGAGAGGTTCGGGGAGGCGCGCCGGGAACGAGGGAGTGGGAGTTGCTCGCTCCGGAGCGGCTCGTCCAGCACGTCGATGCCGTGGTGCTGAGCGGCGGATCGGCCTTCGGGCTGGCGGCGTGCGACGGCGTGGCCAGGTGGTGCGAGGAGCGGGGCATCGGCCTGGCGACCCCGGCGGGCCCGGTTCCTATCATCGTCGGCGCTGTCCTGTTCGATCTCGGTGTCGGTGACTCGTCGGTCCGACCGGATGCGGACGCCGGCTACGCCGCGGCCGAGGCGGCGACTGCCGATGTGGTGGCGACCGGAGCGGTCGGAGCGGGCACCGGGGCGACGGTCAGCACGTGGCGGGGGCGGGACGCCGCCGTGCCGGCGGGGATCGGCACTGCCACCGAGCGCCGAGAGCACCTGACCGTGTCGGCGCTCATGGCTGTGAATGCCTTCGGTGATGTCGTCCCGCCCGGCTCCGCCGC
>DATBBR010000083.1 GCA_036270875.1 Acidimicrobiales bacterium | reverse complement strand
CGTCGCAGGGCATCCCGGTGATCGGTGCGGCAGAGGACGGGACCGAATGGATCACCAGCAACAACATGTTCGGTGTCTTCGGCTATACGGACCCGAGGATCGTCACGACCACGTACGGCCAGTACTTCAAGATGCAAGGCGCGACGAACGTGGGCTCGCTTGGCTACAGCATCTCTCCCTCATCGGCGGAATCTGCCAAGGGGGCAGCGGCATCGGCGGAAGCTGTCGGACTGAAGGCCGGCTACCTCAACGCCAACTTCCCCTTCGGCAGCACCAACGTCCAACCGGTCGCCTTGGCGATGAAGTCCGCTGGCGTGGACGCTGTCACCGCCTCCACCGACCCCAACAGCGCTTTCGCGCTGATCACCGCGCTCAGGCAGGTGGGCGCCAACCCGAAGGTGGCGGTGTTCGCCACCGGCTACGGTGGCGACCTCCAGCAGGCCGGCCCCGACGCACAGCAGGTCGCGCAGGGCCTCTCGTTTCTCTCGACGTGGGAACCCGTCGAGCTGCACACGTCCGCGACCACGCAGTTCCAGAACGACCTCAAGAGCGTCGGCATCACGACCGACCCGACGTATGCCGAGTATGCGGGCTACACGTCGATCGCCCTGCTCGTCCAGGGGCTCCAGGGGGCGGGCTCCAACCCGAGCAATTCCTCGCTGATCAATGCCCTGTCTCACATCACCAACTTCACCGCCGCGGGTCTATTCGGTAGTCACTCGATCAACCTCAGCCAGCGGGTGGGAAGCTTGGGACCCGACAACTGTTATTGGTTCGCCAAGTACTCCGGGTCCACGTTCCAGCCTGTCTCAGGGGCCGTCCCGCTCTGCGGCACAGTCGTGCCGGGCAAGACGGTCACCCCCTCTTCCTGAGGCATCGGACCTCCGCGCTTCGCCGACCATTCAGCGCAGCGCCGTACCTCAGATCACCGGCTCGGCCCGGATGAGCGCGTCGGTCAATGGCCGTAGTCCGAGGATTCGGCCAGCTCGGCGGCTCCGCGCATGAGCTCGAGGACGATGGGACCGAAGGCGAGAAGCTTCTCGTCGTCGCCCGCCCGCTGGAAGCCCTGCTCGAGGACGATGGCGAGCTTCCACTTGGCGAGGATCACGTAATAGTCGATGTCGTCGACCTGGCGTCCCGACACCTCCGCGTATCGCTGGAGGAGCGCGAGACGCGACGGCATGCCCCTGAGGTCGACATAGCTGGACTCGGCCGCTTCGGGTGCATTGGTGTCCTCGGGCCAGCTCTGGGCCACCCAGCCGAGGTCGAGCTTGGGGTCGCCGACGGTGCCCATCTCCCAGTCCACGATGGCCGCGAGTCGAGCCGGCGCGCCGTGCCGGTACATCACGTTGGCGAACTGGTAGTCGCCGTGCATGATGCCGGGTACGTAATCGATCGGCCGATGGGTCCGTAGCCACTCCGAGGCGACCTCCAGGCCGGGAAGCTCACGACCCTTTATCCGGTCGAGGAAGGCTGTCCAGCGATCGACCTGGCGCTCGTGGAAGGCCTCGGGCCGCCCGAGGTCGAGCAAACCCTTGGCCCGCCAGTCGACCTTCGACAGCAGCGCGATGCCCTCAACGAGCTGGTAGGCCAGCCCGGCTCGCGCCGCGAGATCATCACCGAAGGGCACCGGCCACTGGTCGACCCCCATTGGCGACCAGCCGTCGATGAAGCCCATCAGGTAGAACGCCCGCCCGAGCACTGACATGTCGGTGCACGCAGCGATCGCTTCGGTGTGAGGTACCTCGGTCCCGTCGAGCGCCTCGATGATGCGCCACTCGCGGACGATGCCTTCATCACGCCTCTCGGGGGCCGTGGGCGGCGGGATTCGCAAGGCGGCGTGCAGGTCACCACGACAGATCTCGTAGATCTCGTTCTGCGACCCTCCCGAGACGAAGCGGTGCTCGATGGGCTCGCCCTTGTCCGGCAGACCGATGCTGTCCATCCAGGTTGCCAACCGCTCGAGGTCGATCACAGGTTTCCCACCTCTTGCTCGAGGTACTCGGCGAGCTTGGCCCGGGCAGCGTCGCGCCGCTTTGGGAGGTGCTGGGTCGGCCAGACGTCGTCGCTCGGCTTGTAGTCGCGCAGCACCTGGCGTGCGACCGTCACCTTGTGGACCTCCGTGGGGCCGTCGGCGAGACCCATGACTCCGGCACCGAGGATCATGTCGAGGAACGGCATCTCGTTGCTGACGCCGAGGGCGCCGTGGACCTGCATCGCCCGCCACGCAATGTCGTGCAACACCGTCGGCATGACCACCTTGGTGGTGGCGATGTCCTTGCGGACCTTGCGGTAGTCGTTGAACTTGTCGATTGACCATGCCGTGTAGAGCACGAACAACCGGAACTGCACCAGCTGGGCGTACGAGTCGGCGATATAGCCCTGCACGAACTGCTTGTCGGCCAGGATACTGCCCTGGGTCTCACGGCTGAGGGCACGCTCGCACATCATGTCGAGCGCCTTGTTCGCCAACCCGATGGTGCGCATGGCGTGGTGGATCCGCCCCCCACCGAGGCGCGTCTGGGCGATCGCGAACGCCTGGCCTTCCCCACCGAGGAGCGCGTTCGCCGGCACCCGCACGTCGAGGTAGTGGATGAGAGCGTGCGCGCCTTCGCCGCGCGATTCGCCGGCCAGGCCGATGTTGCGGACGATATCGATGCCCGGCGTGCCGCTCGGCACCAGGAACATCGACATGCCCTGGTAGGCACTCACGTCGGGGTTCGTCACCGCCATGACGATGAGGAACGACGCCGTCTTGGCGTTCGAAGAGAAGAACTTCCACCCGTTGATGACCCACTCGTCGCCGTCCTTCTCGGCCCTGGTCGTGAACATCGTGGGGTCGGCCCCGGCATGGGGCTCGGTCATCGAGTAACAGGAGAAGAGCTCACCGTCGAGCAGGGGCTGCAGGTAGCGCTCTTTCTGCTCCGGCGTGCCGTAGTGGGCAATGATCTCGGCGTTGCCGGTATCGGGCGCCTGACACCCGAACACGATCGGCGCCCATGAGGACCGGCCGAGGATCTCGTTGAGGAGCGCCAGCTTCAGCTGCCCGTACCCCTGGCCGCCGAGCTCAGGCCCCAGATGGGTGGCCCACAGATCGTGGCGGCGCACCTCCTCCTTCAACGGGTCCACGACCCGCCGCCGCGTCTCGTCCAACGGCGTGAACGCGAGCCCCGGCCACACCATGTCGAGGGGCTCGACCTCGTCGCGCACGAAGGCGTCGACCCATTCCAGCTTCTTTTGGAACTCCGGCTCGGTCTCGAAATCCCACGCCATTGGCGCTCTCCTCTCGACCCTGCCAGAATAACGTTCTGATGTCCTCAAATGCAATTCTGCCCGAGCCGACCGACCCCGCTGAGGCGATCGCCCGGCAGACCCTTGCCAAGCGCGGTGCGCAGTACGCGAACGAGGTCCGGCGGCTCCTCGATGCTGGGCTCGACGCCATGCGCAAGTGCGGCACCACGTCAAGCCCGCGGGTCGCCGACATCGTGGCTGCGGCCGGCCTCTCCAACGACGCCTTCTATCGCCACTTCGCCTCGAAGGAAGCACTCGTTGCCGCGATCATCGAAGACGGCGCGGCGCGACTGGCGAGCTACCTGCACCATCAGATGGCAAAGGCACGGACGCCCGAAGGGCGTGTACGACGCTGGGTGGAGGGTGTGATGTCCCAGGCGGCCGACGACGACATCGCCGCCACGACTCGGGCCGTGCTGTGGAACGGCGGCCGCATCAGCGACAGTCTCGGCTCGAACCGGCCGTCGCATGCGGAGTCGCTCGCGGTGCTGCTACGCGAACCGTTCGCTCAGCTCGGCAGCACCGCCGCCGAGACCGACGCCGCGCTCGCCGCGCACACCGTCGTCGGCATGTTGTCGGACCTCTTGCGACGGGGAGTCCGTCCGACACAGGCAGAGATCGACCACATCGCCGAGTTCTGCCTCGCGGCCGTCACGTCCCGACGGGTGTCGAGGTCGACGAAGGAGCGACATTGAACCGTACGACTGGGTCGATCGGAAGGTCACCTGTCCCGGCTCACCGGCTCGAATCGCCCACATCCATCTGCCGCGTCGTCTGCCGCAACCCATGTCGATCCAGCGACATCAGGCACCGTCACGTTGAAGGAGCAGTACGCCCGACGGCGTGCCCCCGCCGGTAGCAACCACCGCGGTGGTCGCACCGTCCACCTGGCGATCGCCAGCATCGTGGCGTAGCTGCGCCACTGCCTCGTAGATGAACCCGAACCCGTGGGTTCGGCCCTCGGAGAGCTGACCGCCGTGCGGGTTGACCGGCAGCTCGCCATCGAGCGCGATCCGGCGACCCTCGTCGAGCCAGTCGCTCGCCTCCCCGAACCCACAGAATCCCAACGCCTCCAGCCAGGAGATGGCATTGAAGGTGAACCCGTCGTACAGCAATGCGACATCGACGTCGGCGGGACGGAGGCTCGTCCTGGTCCAGAGGTGCGCGGCCTGACCCAGCACCTGTGGCTCGTGCGTGAGCGTGCCCTGATCCCACGAGACTCGCTCGAGGATCTGCGTTCCGACTGCCACCGTTCGCACCGCTGGCTTGGGCAGGTCGCCTGCCACCGACGCGTCGGAGACTATGACGGCGACCGAGCCGTCGCAGGGAACGTCACAGTCGTACAACCCGAAGGGGCTCGTGATCGGGCGAGCGGAGAGATAGTCGTCCATCGTCATGGGCTCGCGGTAGATCGCTGCGGGGTTGCGGGCCGCGTTGGCCCGCCCGTTGAGCGCGATGTAACCGAGCATCTCCCGGGTGGCGTCGTAGCGGTGCAGATACTGGTTCGCGTTCATGCCGATCCAGTTCGCCGCCGACATGGCGCCGAACGGCGCGCGCCACTCCATCAGGGCACCAGTGGAGCGTCCCGCGGCGCCACCGCCCATTCGGAGGGCTGCGTAGGTAGATTCCCAAACGGTACGGAAGCACAGAACGTGAGTGCACAGCCCGCCGGCGACGGCCAGCATCGCGGCGGTCACCGCACCCCCTGGCCCCGGGAGATCGCCCCCGCCATTGATCCAGGTGGGATGGAGCCGCAGGGCCTCTTCGACGGCGGTCACACCACCCTCGCTCATCCCGACGCCGGCGGCGCCAGGGTAGGTCGAGAGCCCGTCGATGTCGGCCAGCGTCAAACCGGCGTCGGCGACCGCAGCCAGGCACGCGTCGATCGTGAGTGACAGCGGATCGACCATCAGGCGGCGTCCGAGAGCCGACCGGCCGATCCCCGAGAGGACCGCCCGATGCTCGAAGCGCTCGGAGCTCGCAGGCCGCCGCGGCGAAGGCCTTTCCGGTGGCGGGATCCGATCCACCGGATCCGTGGCGCCGGTCGGCTCGAACAACGGGAGCCAGACCTCCCCCTGCGGGTCGAACCGGACGACCACCTCTTGACCGATGTGCACCTGGCCCGGCTCACACCCGATGATGTTCGTCGTGAGGCGCACCGTCGGGTCCTCGGCGAGGGCGACGTTGGCCACGACGTACGGTGGTTCGAAGGCCGGCAGCCAGGGATGTGCGTTCACCGTGAAGGCGACGACCGTGGCCCGCCCCGAGACCACCTTCGGCTTCCAGGACCGGCTCCGGCACCGGGGGCAGATCGGCGTCGGCGGGTGAACCATCGCACCGCAGTCCTCGCAGCCCTGGATGCGAAGGGAGCCGTCGGCACCCGATGTCCAGAACCACCGGTTGGCGGGAGTCAGCTCAGGAAGGGGCTTCACCGCTCCTCCATCACAAAGGGCAATGGCGCCGAGGGGAATGGCGCCGGGGGGAATGGCACCGAGGCTGATAGATGGCGACGCACTAGTATCGACATCGACGTCGAGGATAGGTGGGGCGGATGAGGACCGTTGTCGTCGGTGCATCGAGTGGCCTCGGCCGGTGCATCGGGGTGGGTCTCGGGCAGCGGGGAGAGCACGTCGCACTTCTCGCCCGTCGGCACGACCTCCTTCTCGACGCCGCCAAGGAGGCCGGGCCAGGCACGCTGGCCATCAGATGTGATGTCACAGACCAGTCGTCGTGCGACGCCGCCATTGAGGAGGCGGCGACGGGACTCGGCGGCATTGACGGTCTCGTGTACGCAACGGGAATCGGCCCCCTGGCCCGTCTGACCGACATCGACGCGCCGACGTGGCGCCGGACCTTCGACACCAACGTCGTCGGCGCCGCCTTGGTTACCGCCGCGGCCATCCCACACCTGGTGGCCTCAGGCGCCGTCGCCGCCTATCTATCCACGGTAAGCGCGTCACTCACACCACCGTGGCCCGGCCTGGGCGCATACGTCGTGAGCAAGGCGGCGCTCGACAAGCTCGTCGAGGCCTGGCGGGTGGAGCATCCGAATGTCGGTTTCACCCGGGTGATCGTCGGCGACTGCGCAGGCGGGGAAGGGCCGGCGATGACACAGTTCGCGAACAGCTGGGACAGCGAGCTGGCGGCGGAGCTGGGACCGGTCTGGTCGGCTCGCGGCTACTTCGCCGGGTCGCTGCTCGACGCCGACGAGCTCGTGAGGATCGTCGACGCCGTGCTGCAATGTGGGGCCGGCGCCTCTATCCCGTCTGTCGCAGTGGTCCCTCGGCCCCCTGCCTGACCACGGCGCTGGAAGGAAGCCAACATCGAGGAGCGCACCGATGGCGGTGCTACTACTTGGGCGCGAAGCGCAGAGCGCCGTCGAGCCGGATGTTCTCGCCGTTCAGGTAGGGGTTGCGTGCGATGGACTCGACAAGCAGCGCGAACTCCTCCGGCCGTCCCATCCGCTTCGGGAACACGATGCCCTCGAGCAGACCTTCCTTCACCTGCTCGGGGACGTTCAACATGATCGGTGTCCCCATGGTGCCGGGAGCGACGGCACACACCCGAACGCCGATGGGCGCCAGATCGCGTGCCATGGGTAGGGTCATCCCGAGGATGGCGGCTTTGGCCGACCCGTACGCCACCTGACCGATCTGCCCCTCGTAGCCTGCGATCGAAGCAGTATTTACGACGACGCCGCGCTCGCCCTCCTGGTCCGGCTCGTTCTTCGCCATGGCCGCCGCCGTGAGGCGGCTCATGTTGAAGGTCCCGATGGCATTCATCTCCATGGTCATGACGAAGGCAGATTTGTCGTGCGGCGTGCCGTCGCGCCCGACGGTGCGGCCACCCCCAACCCCCCCTCCGGCCACATTGACCAGGAGCGAGAGGACACCGAGCGACGAGGCGGCATCGATGGAGGCAGACACGTCCTCGTCGTCCGTTACGTCGCCGCCGACCGCGATCGCGGGGTCGCCGAGCTCCTTGGCGAGCTCGCTGGCGCGGTCACCGTCCCGGTCGAAGATGGCGACGGACATACCGGACCCGACCAGGTGGCGGACCGTCGCAGAGCCAAGCCCGCCGGCGCCCCCGGTGACGATAGCGGAACGTCCCTCCAGCTTCACCAGTTCCTACCTTTCTTGCTGATCTGGCATCATTATTGACGTCGATGTCAGAATAGTCCGAGAGGCCGTAGCCGGTCGAGGGCTCGCAGGGAGACTTCGGAGGAGATTGATGACCGCAGTCATGCAGGGCGTCCGCATCCTGGAGGTTGCGGAGCACACCTTCGTGCCGGCGGCGTCGGCCCTGCTGGCGGACTGGGGCGCCGATGTCGTCAAGGTCGAGATGGTCGAACGCGGGGATGCCATGCGGGGGCTGGCGTCGACCGGGGTCGTCGCTGTCCCCAACGACGTCCACGCCCTCCTCGAGCACTCCAACCGCGGTAAGCGCAGCTTCGCCCTCGACCTGTCGTCGGCCGAGGGCCTCGATGTTCTCTACAAGCTGGCCGCGCACTCCGATGTGTTCCTGACCAACAAGCTGCCGGGGATCCGCAAGAAGCTCAAGATCGACGTGGACGACATCCGGGCACACAACCCTCGGATTATCTACGTCCGCGGCACCGGCCAAGGCGAGCGCGGGCCCGATGCCGACAAGGGTTCGTACGATTCGCTTGCGTTTTGGTGCCGCGCGGGCACGGCGCTCGGCGGCAAGCCGCCGGAGCAGGAACGGGTGCCGATGCAGCCGGCCCCCGGGTTCGGGGATTCGATCGGCGCCATGACCATCGCTGGTGGAATCATGGGCGCGCTCTTCCACCGCGAACGGACTGGAGAAGCGACCACCGTGGACGTGTCGTTGCTCGGCACCGGGATGTGGGCGATGGGCCAGGGGATCGCCTTGTCGCTCCTCCTGGACAAGCCATTGACGGCGCCACCCGCCGACGCACCGCGGAACCCGCTGTCCGCCACCTATCAGACTGAGGACGGACGCCACATCTCACTCTGTTGTCTCCAGGCGGGGAAGTACTGGCCGCGGCTGTGCGAGGTGATCGGGCGTCCGGAGCTCGTCATGGACCCCCGCTTCGCCGACCACGCCTCCCTGCTGGCCAACAGCGGCGCGGCGAGCGACATCCTGCGCGCCACGTTCGCGCAGCGCTCACTGGCGCAATGGCGCGAGGATCTGGCAGATTTCGATGGGCAGTGGGCCGTGGTGCAGCACAGCATAGAAGCGGCCGCCGATCCTCAGAGCGCCGCCAACGGTTATGTGCAGGACTGCAAGACCGCGGCAGGCGTCCCGTTCCGTCTCGTCGCCGCGCCCGTCCAGTACGACGAGCAGCCCGCGAGCCCCGGACGTGCTCCCGAGTTCAACGAGCACGGCGACGACATCCTCGGTGACCTGGGGCTCGACTGGGATACCATCGTCGACCTGAAGGTCCGCGGCGTCGTCGGTTGAGCCCCTTTGCAAGGAGAAGATGACATGTCGCTGTTCGACGCATTCCGGTATGACGGCAAGCGAGCCCTCGTCGTAGGGGGCGCGAGCGGGATGGGGGCAGCCACCGCCAAGCTGTTGCAGGACGCCGGGGCCGAGGTCGTGGTCATGGACTTCGCCGAGGTCAACCTCCCCGGAGCCAAGGCCATACATCTCAACCTGGCCGACCCCGTGTCCATCGACGCCGCCGCCGACGAGTGCGGTGGGCCGGTCGACACCCTGTTCTCCTGCGCAGGGGTCGCTGACGGGACGCCGGATATCGAGAAGATCAACTTCATCGGGCACCGGCACCTGATAGACCGTCTCCTGGCGGGTGGCTTGCTGCCTCGGGGCTCGGCCATCGGGTTCATCTCCTCGGCTGCCGGACTCGGATGGGAGGCGAACCTCCCACAGCTCATCGAGTTCCTGGCGAAGCCGGACTTCGACTCGGCCGTGGCGTGGGTGGGCGAACACGGCAAGGCGGACTACATGTTCAGCAAGCAGGCGATCTGCGCCTACGTCGCCCAGCAGGCTTATCCCCTGCTGAAGCAGGGGATACGGATCAACGCCATTTGTCCCGGGCCGACCGACACGCCCCTCGCGCAGGCGAACAAGGAGCTGTGGCTCGGATTCGGTGCCGACTACCGCGGCGAGGTCGGGGTCGAGGCGTCCACGCCGTCGGAGCAGGCCTCTGCCCTCGTGTTTCTTTGCAGCGATGCGGCCGCCGCGATCTCGGGCATCACCATGGTCACCGATGCCGGCTACTTCAGCTCGGGCATCACCGAGTCGTTCCCCCCGGCCACCGACATCGTGAAGTTCCTGCTCGGCAGATAAGAAATCGCGCCCCTGCCGCACCGTTGCCGAACCGGCATCGACGTGCACGTCGACGGGATGAGTATGCCGCCGTTCGCGGGCCGGGCATGGTCGTGCGAGCGGGCGGCGGTGACAGGGCTGTGCGCCCCGGAGTCAATCGGTCGAGCCGTTCGCTCGGGCCCGCCGAGCCCATCGTCGGGAGAGCTGCCGATGCCATAGCTGCCGGCAGCCGGCTCGAGCGGCACGGGTTGGAGATTGCATTTCTCAAATTTTGAGAGTAGGGTTCTTGTCTGGCAAAGGCGAAATTTACCGAAGCCTGGTAGGATTGCGTTGACTCCGATGTCAAATTAAGGACCTTTGGAGTGCTGGGGTATGGGGGCCAAGAAAGTTAGACAGAGCTCGCCGCAACGTGGGGCCCGCTCGGACGGGGGTTGGTCGTGATCCCCCTGCTCGATGGCACGACCGCGGCCGGCGGCAGCCATGGTTCTCAGTCCGACACCCTGGTAGCGGGAAAGCAGCGCGTCGATCGGAGCGAATCGAGGCTGGGGAGCACGGGTCACGCATGAAGCGTTTCGATGCGCCGTTCACGGCCTTTCGCGTCTGGTGGCGGGAGGCATCGAACGGCCCACGGTCCCGGGCGATCGCGGCAGCGACCGGAACGTTTGCGTTCCTCGTCTGGATCGCGGTCCCGTCCGGGGGCGGCCTGTTGAACAACGTCGCAGCTGGCTTCCCGACCAGCGCGACAGGTCAGTCGGGCAACGCCACGGCACCTCCCGGCGGCCAGGGGGCACAGCTGGCGTCGGACGCCTCGATGCTGGCAACTCCTTCCTCGGACTCTGCTGGCGCCGCCGGCCTTGCACCTGACAACAGCCTGAGCTCGCCCTCGGGCGACAGCGGAACGGGCGCAGGCGCCTCGCCCGACTCCGCCAGTGCGCCGAGCGGGCCTGGTCCGATTGCCGCACCCGGTCCGACGACACCGAGCTCGACCTGCCCGGTGTCGTTTCCCTCCACGAGCACTCCGGCCGACGGCCTCGCTGCCCAGCTCACCGCGCTGTGCGGACAGCTTCTCGCCGGAGGCTCCGGCCCGGTCCCCGCCGGATCAGTCCCCGGCGGCGGGTCTGCCGGCCAAGCCGGTGCGGGACCGGCACAGGTGCCCAGGCAGTGGATGTACCTCGACGTCCCGGTCGCGGCATCGGGAGCCCCGAATGCCAGCTGGGGCCCCGTGCTCTCGGCCGAGATGGGAGGGAGGAGTCCAACCGTGCCGGTGGGGCTGGTACAAGGAACACCGGTGCCCCCGTCACTGGCAGGCACCGTCGGTGACCTCGTTCAGCGCGGCGTCCTGCTCCAGCTGGTCCTGGTGCCCCAGCTCACCGCGCCGGGTGGTGCGCCGGCTTTTGCCTCCTGGGTGGCCCAGGTCCTGAGCGTCCTCAAGCCGGTGCAGCTGGTGGCGATCGGAACGGGCGGGCCCACACGGGGCTCGAGCGCCGCCACCGTCGCCTCGTACACGGTCGCCGGGCTCACCGCGGCGCGTCAGGCGCCCAGTCCACCGACCGCTGGCGTCATGTGGCTCGACGGCGGCACGGAGAGTGCGGACGCGCCGGTGTGGTCGTCGCTGGAGTCGGCTGGCGCCTGGTCGCAGACGTCGTTCGTCGCCAGAGCACTCGACGCAGCTGGCGCGTGCCCCTCGCCAGCTGCGTTCGCCGCCACGTTGCGTCGCCACCCAGCTGCCGCCGGGCTGCCTGTCATGTCAGAGGCGGTGCAGGCTCCGGCCCCCGCCAGTTGGGTAGCAGCCGATGGCAGCTGCCTGAGGGGCTCGGTGGCGCAAGGTCCCGCAGCCTCGGTGGCGATGTGGCGGCTGTGGGAAGGGCCGGTCTCCAAATGATCAGGGCCCTGCAGATCCAGCGCGACAACAGCGCGCGGCCAAGCAAGGGGAGGGCATGACAGCCATGGATGGAGCGACGGCCACGACTCCGTTTCTCGAGTTCCGACTGTGGTGGCGACGGGCATCGCCCGGCAAGCAGGCCGCCGCAGTCGGCGCCATGGCCACGGCCCTGGCCCTCGTCGCATGGATGGCCGTCCCCCTGGCCAGTGGGGGGCCCTCCACCAACCTCGGGGCGGGATTCGGGAGCGGGGCCCGAGGCACCAACGCCACCGGGGAACCGGCGGGCGCGTCTGCAACCACTGGCACCGCTGCCACCACAGCTACCGCAGGCCCAGGGTCCGCAGGCGCGACAGGAGCAGCAGGTGGACCCGCAGGGGGCAGCGGCGCGACCGCCGGAGGCGGGCTGCCTGGCACACCCGGAGGGTCTCTGGCGGGATGCTCTGGCCCACAGAAGACCATGAACGTGGGCGTGGTCCTGGTCGACAGCGGCGGGCTCAACAACGTGTTCGGGGCTCCCACACCCAGCCAGCAGCAGGGCATGTGGAACGCCATGTTCGACGCGATCAACAAGTCCGGCGGGGCGGCGTGCCAGAAGATGGTCCCCGATTTCCAGACCAACAACGAGTTCAACCCCTCCAGCGCCCAGAGCGCGTGCCTTGCCTTCATCCAGCACAAGGACTTCGCTGTTCTATTCGGCTTCCTGCCCCAGAGCCCGGACACCTGCCTGCTCCAGGCCCACATCCCGGTGTTCGAGGACCTCGAGCTCTCCCAGGCCGACGTCCAGCACTACTACCCGTACTACTTCAGCGGGGACGGGGCGCTCCAGGTCGTGTACCGCAACTGGGCCTTCGCTTCGAAGCAGTTCAACATGTTCGACCCCGGCCATGGCTTCAAGAAGCTCGGGATCTTCTACAAGGACTGCCAGCCCGAGGTGAACCAGGCGATGCTCGCTGACCTCCAGGCCGCCGGGCTTCCTTCGAGCGCCATCGATCGTTATGACCTCGGCTGTCCCTCCGCCTTCGCCTCGCCGGGTGCGATCGAAGCGGGTGTGGTCCAGTTCAAGAAGGACGGGGTCACGACAGCCACGATCGACAACGACCTCGAGGACATGCAGAACATCACCAAGCAGTCCCAGGCGCAGGGCTTCAGGCCCCAGTGGACGATCCCGGATGACGGAAGTGTCGCCATCTCGGGCAACCCGGCGTTCGCTCCCGACCCGAACAACTTCGACAACGCCCTGGCCATCACGCCCGAGCAGTACGGGGCACAGACCACGCCCGGGTTCAAGGAGGACCCGACCACCGTCCAGTGCGACCAGATCATGACGAGCCACGGCCAGCCCGGCGCCATCGCCTCGACGGACCAGTTCTCGGGGGCGGTCTGCGACACGGCGTGGATGTTCGCCGCCGCGGTCGACCACGCTCCCAGCGTGGCCCCGGGCCAGGTGGCGGCCGGGCTGCAGCGGGCCGGCCCGGTGCCGTTCTCCTTCCCCTATGGGCCCAACAACTTCTCGGCTCCGGGCACGACGTGGGGAGGCGAGTTCTGGCGGGCCGTCACTTACCACACCTCCTGCCGCTGCTGGCAGCTGGACAGCCCGAGCTTCTCGCCTTCCTTCTGATGGCTAGGAGACGACGATGACCTCCGGCACCCTCGTACTCGGCTTGATCAACGGGACGCTGACCGGGCTGCTGGCCGTGGGCATCGTTCTGGTCTACAAGTCGAACCGGTTCCTGAACCTGGCTCACGCCCAGCTGGGCGCCTTGTCCGCCCAGCTGCTAGCCAAGTTCGTCATCGACTGGGGCTGGAGCTGGTGGGTCGCATTCGCGGTATGCGTGCCCGTCGGGATCGCCGTCGGAGTGGGCGTCGAGCGCTGGGTCGTGCGGCCCCTGCGGGCCCGATCGGCGTCTGCGGTCTCGCTGCTGCTGGTGACCGTCGGGGTCACCCAGGTCCTGCTGGCCCTGGCCCTGATCCCGGCCCTCGGTCCCAACGGCTCGAAGGCGGTCTATACCGGCTACCCACTGCCGTTCCACGCCAGTGTGCACGTGGGCGGCGTGATTCTCAGCGGGGCCGACATCATGGTGCTGGTCCTGGCTCCGCTCATCGTGGCCGGCCTGGCCGTCTTCCTCCGGTTCACCCTCCTCGGCACCATGATCCGGGCGGCCGCGTCCAACCCGGACGCAGCGCGGCTGTCGGGCGTGTCCGCCACCCGGGTCTCGGCCATCACCTGGGCCATCGCCGGCGGCCTGTCTGCGGTCGCCGCCATCCTCCAGAGCCCCTCGTTCGGCTCGAACGGGGCCTCTGCCGCGGCCGTCCTCGGGCCGCAGCTCCTCCTGCTCGCTCTGGGGGCGGCCGCCGTCGGCGCGTTCACGTCGCTGCCCGCTGCCCTGGGCGGCGGACTGCTCATCGGACTGGCACAGCAGATCACGCTGGCTGTCACCTCGAACGCGGCGACCTCGGAGCTCGTCGTCTTCCTCTTCATCATCGGCATCGTGTTGGTCCGCGGCGGCGCCATCGGACGGGTGTTCGCCACGGCGGGCGCGATCGTGGAGGACCGGCCACCCCTCCGCATCCCCGAGGCCATCCGCGACCGTTTCACCGTCCGCTATGGCCCCCGCACCCTCTTGATTGGCGCCCTGTTCGTGGGGCTCATCGTTCCGGTGCTTCCCATCTTCAACAGCGAGGGAACCCGCTTCGACCTGGCCCTCGTGCTCATCTACGCCGTGGTCTCGCTGTCGCTGACCGTCGCCATCGGCTGGGCGGGCCAGGTGAGCCTCGGCCAGTTCGCCTTCGTGGGTGCCGGTGCCTTCGTCGCCGCCCACCTGATGCCCAAGGGCTGGTCGGTGCTCTTCCTGCTGATCGTCTGCGGCCTGGTGGGTGCCGCCTTGATGGGCCTCGTCGCTTTGCCCGCCCTGCGCGTGCCCGGGCTGACCTTGGCCGTGACCACTCTCGGCTTCGCCGTCGTGGCACCTGACTGGCTGTTCCACAAGGGCTGGTTCGGGTCGGCTCAACCCTTCGGGATCGTCCTCCAGCAGCCGAGCCTCGCCGCCGGCCTGGGGAGCCCATCGTCACAGCTCGCCGTCTATTACATCGCCCTTGGCGTGGTGGTGGTCGCCGCGGCCGCGATGTGGGCCCTCCGCCGTTCGCAGCCGGGGCGGCTCATCATCGCCGTTCGGGACGACGAAGCTCGGGCTGCGTCGTTCCGGGTGACCCCCACGACCGTCAAGGTGGGGGCCCTTTGCGTCTCGGGGTTCCTCGCTGGCTCGGCCGGCGTGCTGTGGGCCGACGCATGGCGGAACGTCTCCGCCTCCCAGTTCCCAGCCGACCTGTCCCTCGCCGTGCTGGCCGCGGTGGTGATCGGCGGGATCGGCTCGGTGACCGGGGCCGTGGCCGGTGGGGTCGTCGTCTACGGGCTGACCTTCTTGGTGAGCCCCTATGTCTCGAGCCTGTTCAGCTCGCAGGCCGGCTCCGGCGTCGGTTTCGAGCTGCTCTTCGGCGGCCTGGGTCTGGTCCTCGCCCTTCGCAAGTACCCCCAGGGGATCGCGGGCGCGGTGCAATCGTGGTGGCAGGGCCGCCTGGACCTCCTGGCCGCGGAGACGAAGGAGCGCGACGTTGCCGCCGCCGACTCGCCGGCCCTGGGTGTCGAGGACGTTCGGCTCTCCTTCGGGGGCCACCACGCCCTCGACGGCGTGTCCATCGAGGTCCGAGAGGGCGAGATCGTCGGTCTGATCGGACCCAACGGGGCGGGCAAGACCACGCTGTTGAACGTGGTCTCCGGGGTGCTGTCGGCCGCCGGTGGCGCTGTGGCCGTGGGCGGCGTGAACGTGAGCCAGTATCCCCCCGAGCTGCGGGCCACCTTCGGCCTCGGGCGCAGCTTCCAGCAGGCGACGCTGTTCCCCGGCCTCACCGTGACCGAGACCATGCAGGTTGCCATGAGCACCCAGCACCG
>DATBBR010000082.1 GCA_036270875.1 Acidimicrobiales bacterium | reverse complement strand
CCTGGGGCGCCGCCGGCGGTTCACGCCGGCGGCGCGACCATCTCCCAGAAGGGACATTTAGATGAGCGCGCAGCGAACCAGCTTCGGCAAACTCGAGCGCGACCGCAATAAAAAGGCCCGAGCGGCCGCCAAGCGGGAGCGTCGCCAGGGGCGTGCGTCGGAGTCGGATGCCGCACCGGAGGATTCCGGGTCGACGGCCAACTCGAGCCGTGCGGACTCCGCCGAGGTCCTCGAGCATCTCGCCGCCATCCACGAGCGCTTCGAGGAAGGCGCCATCAGCTACGAGGAGCTCGAGGAGCGGAAGGCCGAGCTCCTCGCGCGCCTCGAGATCGACTGAACCCGAGATCGACTGATTGACCGCCGCGCCGGCCGTCTACCGCTTGTTGGCCCGCAACACGGCGGCGGAGTCGGACAATCGCATCCACGACGACGCGGTGGCCCGTCGCTACGGCTTCGGCGGCGGGCTGGTCCCGGGCGTCACGGTCTACGCCTACGTCACCCACCCGGTCGTCGAGGCTTGGGGGCCGGCGTGGCTCGAGCAGGGGACGATGGACGTGCGCTTCGTCGCGCCCTTCTACGACGGCGACGAGGTCGTGGTGGGCCCGGCCCGGGAGCCCGGTGCCCTGGCTGTCGAGCTGGGGGTCACCAACGGGGAGGGTCGGCTCTGCGCCACGGCCAGCGCCGGGGTTCCGGCAGCACCCTCAGACGCCCCCGACCCGGGGGACTGGGCGGTCCTGCCACTGCCACCGCCAGACGAGCGCCGCCCGGCGGCGCGCGACGTGTTCGGGAGCCATGAGACGCTGGGCGCGCTGGAAGCGACATTTCGGGCCGATGCGGGGGCGGCCTACGCGGACGCTGTCGGAGACGATCTGGCCGTCTACAGGGGCCCGGACGCCGTGGCCCATCCGGGCTGGCTGCTCTCGCTGGCCAACTACGTGCTGGCGTCGAACGTCGCCCTCGGCCCGTGGATACACACCGCCAGCGAGGTGCGACACCTCGGCCAGGTGACCGACGGCGACCGGGTCTCCGTCCGGGCCCGGGTGGTCGAGCTCTCGGAGGCTCGGGGTCACGAGCTCGTCCACCTCGACGTCATCATGGTGGTGGGCGACCGTGCCGTGCAGCGGGTCCGGCACTCGGCCATCTACCGCCTCCGCCCACCGGCGGAGCCCAGCATCTAGCGGCGCGGGTTGCAGACCCTCGGGCCCCGTGCGACACTCATTGCGATGCCCGCCCGCGACACCCTCGTAGTGATCACCTAGCGCACGCCGACCTCACGCGTGCGCTTTCGGCCTCCCAGACGGGAGGCCCTTTTATTTGGCTGGAAATTGTCTGGCTGAGAAGCAGCAGATCCGACGAAGTTCACTGGAGCCACCCCGATGAAGCTGACCGGGGCGCAAGCCCTCATCAAGAGCCTCGAGATGGAGCAGGTGGAGGTCATGTTCGGCCTCCCCGGGGGCGCCATCCTGCCCGTGTACGACCCCATCATCGAGTCGACGATCCGCCACATCCTGGTCCGTCACGAGCAGGGCGCGGGACACATGGCGGAGGGTTATGCCCACGCCACCGGACGGCCGGGCGTCGCCATGGTCACGAGTGGTCCGGCGGCCACCAACATCGTCACCCCCCTGTGCGACGCCTACATGGACTCGATCCCGCTCGTCTGCGTGACCGGTCAGGTGGCGCGCTCGGCCATCGGCACGGACGCATTCCAGGAGTGCGACACCACCGGAATCACCATGGCCGTGACCAAGCACAACTGGCTTGTCACCGACGCCCAGGACATCCCCCAGGTGGTCGCCGAGGCCTTCCACGTCGCCACGACCGGCCGGCCCGGGCCCGTCCTGATCGATCTGCCCAAGGACGTGTCGAACGCGACCATGGACTGGTACTGGCCCAACGGTGTCGACCTGCCGGGCTACAAGCCCACGACGCGCGGCCACCCCCGCATGATCAGGGAGGCGGCCCGGCTGATCGCCTCCGCCCAGCGACCCGTGATCTACGCCGGCGGCGGCATCCTGAAGGCCCGTGCGGCGGAAGCCCTGCGGGCGCTGGTCGACGACACCGGGATCCCCGTCGTCACCACGCTCATGGCCCGCGGCGCGTTTCCCGACGACCACCCGATGTGCCTGGGCATGCCGGGCATGCACGGCAACTACACCGCGGTGACCGCCATGCAGAAGGCCGACCTCCTCATCGCCCTCGGGAGCCGCTTCGACGACCGGGTCACTGGCAAGGTGTCGGCGTTCGCCCCCGAGGCCAAGGTCGTCCACGTCGACATCGACCCCGCCGAGCTGGGCAAGGTGCGCCGACCCGATGTTCCGATCGTCGGCGACTGCCGCCTGGTCATCGAGGAGCTCGTCGCCGCCGTTCGCCAGCAGACGGAGCCCGAGCCGGTGCCGGATCGCGGGCCGTGGATCGACCAGATCCGCCAGTGGCAACGGCAGTACCCGCTCGCCTACGACCGCAACCCGCCCGACGGCGTGCTCAAGCCGCAGTTCGTCGTCGAGTCCCTTCGCGACGCCACTCCCGACGACACGATCGTCGTGGCCGGCGTCGGTCAACACCAGATGTGGACCTCGCAGTACTGGCGCTTCAACCACCCCTACACGTGGGTCAACTCCGGTGGCTTGGGCACGATGGGCTTCGCCGTGCCGGCCGCCATCGGGGCCAAGGTGGGCCGGCCCGACCGGACGGTTTGGGCGGTCGACGGCGACGGGTGCTTCCAGATGACGGCCCAGGAGCTGGTGACGGCCTCCGCCGAGCGCATACCGGTCAAGATCGCCATCCTCAACAACGCCTACCTCGGCATGGTGCGTCAGTGGCAGGAGATGTTCTACGACGAGCGCTACTCCGAGGTCTACCTGTCGCCTGACCTGCCCGACTACGTGAAGTGGGCCGACGCCATGGGCTGTGTCGGACTGAGGGTGGAGGCCCCCGAGGAGGTGGGTCCGGCGATCGACAAGGCCAACGAGATCGACGACCGGCCGGTGGTGATCGACTTTCGTACCGACTCGTCGGAGAAGGTCTTTCCGATGGTGCCGGCCGGCGGCTCCAACGACGACATCGTCGTCGACCCCGCCCATGGAGAAGGAGGACGGTGATGGCGCCCGCGAAGGGGAACCAACCGAGGCACCACATCCTGTCGGTCACCGTCGAGAACCGGGCCGGCGTCCTGGCTCGCGTCGCCGGCCTGTTCTCCCGCCGGGGCTACAACATCTACTCGCTGGCCGTGGCACCGACCGACGACGAGCGCTTCAGCCGCATCACCATCGTCGTGGACGTCGAGTCCTCCCCGTTGGAGCAGGTCACCAAGCAGCTGTTCAAGCTCATCAACGTGGTGAAGATCTCCGAGCTGGATCCGGCCGAGGCGACCGAGCGGGAGCTCGTGCTGGCCACGGTGCGGGCCGAGCCCAAGAGCCGCGGCGAGGTCATCGAGCTCGTGCAGGTCTTCGAGGGCCGGATCGTCGACGTCGGCTACGACCAGCTGACCGTGATGCTGGCCGGCGCACCTTCGAAGCTCGACGATTTCGAGGACCTCATGCGTTCGTACGGCATCGTCGAGCTCCAGCGGACCGGTCGCGTCGCCCTCCCCAAGCTCGAGCGCCAGGCCCCGCGTCTGCGCAGCGTGAGCGGGGCTGTGGGCTGAAAGGAAGAATAGAGAGATGGCCACGCTCTACTACGAGAAGGACGCCGACCCCGCGCTGCTCGCCGGCCGGAGGGTCGCCGTCATCGGCTACGGATCCCAGGGTCATGCCCACGCGCTGAACCTGCGGGACTCAGGTGTGGACGTGCGGGTGGGCCTCCGCCCCGGCTCGTCCTCGTGGGCCAAGGCCGAAGAGGCCGGCTTGCGGGTCGTGGCCATCGACCAGGCGGCGAAGGAAGCCGACGTGGTCATGATCCTCCTGCCCGATACCGAGCAGGCGGCGGTCTACGAGGCGGCCATCGGACCGAATCTCGACGACGGCGACGCCCTCTTCTTCGCCCACGGCTTCAACATCCACTTCGACCAGATCACTCCGCCCCCCGGCGTCGACGTCGGCATGGTCGCACCCAAGGGGCCGGGACACCTCCTGCGCCGCACGTTCACCGAAGGTGGAGGGGTGCCCTCACTGGTCGCCGTGTCACAGGACGCGTCGGGCAAGGCCCGCCAACTCGCGCTCTCCTACGCCCACGCCCTGGGGGCGACGAGGGCGGGGGTCCTCGAGACGACGTTCGAGGAGGAGACCGAGACCGACCTGTTCGGCGAGCAAGTCGTGCTCTGCGGCGGTCTGACGGCCCTGGTCACCGCCGGGTTCGAGACCCTGGTGGGCGCCGGCTACCAACCCGAGTCGGCGTACTTCGAGTGTCTGCACGAGCTCAAGCTGATCGTCGATCTGATGTACGAGCAGGGAATCTCGGGGATGCGGTTCTCCATCTCCGACACCGCCGAGTACGGGGACATGACGCGTGGTCCGCGGATCATCGACGAGTCGGTGCGGGCGGAGATGGGTCGCATCCTGGAGGAGATCCGCGACGGTCGCTTCGCCGCCGAGTGGGTGGCGGAGAACCGAGCCGGACGGCCACACTTCAACCGGCTGCGGGCCGAGGGGGCGGCGCATCCCATCGAGAAGGTGGGCGCCGAGCTGCGGGCCATGATGCCGTTCGTGGGGGCCGGCCGGGCCCGGCCCCAGGACGTCTCCGGCGGCTGACGCACCGGACCGCCCGGCGCCGGGCCGGGGTACGGTCGGCGACCGATGACTATCGCCCTGCCCGTCGATCCCTCGGTCGTCGGCGGGCTGCGACGGGCCCGGCGCCGCCGTCGCCTGGCCGAGGTCGACGTCTTCGAGGCGCTCTACCAGGCGTACCTGGCCGCCTTGGCCGTGGGCATCGTCGTCGCCCTCGGCTCCGGTGTGACCGGCGACGCCCGGCTCGGCGCCTCTGCGCTGGCTCAGGTCCGGACGCACGGTGCAGCAGCGGTGGGACTGGGCGTGGCCGTGGCCATCGCCATCGCCCTCCGATCAGGGGGCCGGGGCGGGCCGCTGGCCGTGGAAGGCCCGGACGTGACCCACGTCCTCCTGGCTCCGGTCGATCGCCGCGCCGCCCTCGCCGGACCCGCCACCCAACAGCTTCGCTTCGGCGCCTTCGCCGGCGGCACGGCGGGGGCGGTGGTCGGGTTGATCGCCTATCGCCGGCTGCCGGGCACGCCGGGCGCGTGGGTCCTCTGGGGCGCGCTGGTGGGTGGCCTGGCCGCCGTCGCCGCGCTCGGCGCCGCCATGGCAGCGTCCGGTCGGCGCCTGCCGCGCTACGCCGCGAACGCGCTGGGGCTGGTCGTGCTGGCGTGGTCGGCGGCCGACCTGGCCCTCGGGGTGACGTCGTCGCCGTTCACGCTGCTCGGCCGCCTTTCGCTGTGGCCGCTCGGGTTCGACTGGACGGCACTGGTCGGGGCCGTCGTCGCCCTGGTCCTGGCTGCCGTGGGCCTGGCCCTGGTGGGGGGCCTGTCGCTCGAGGCGGCCGAACGGCGCAGCCGGCTGGTCGGCCAGCTCCGCTTCGCGGCCACGGTTCGCGATCTGCGCGCCGTGATGCTCCTGCGCCGCCAGCTGGCGCAGGAGCGACCCCGGACCCGTCCCTGGGTGCGGCTGGCAACGCGGCCCGGCTCGGGCATCCGCTTGGCGGTGTGGACGAGGGGTTGGCGGGGGATACTCCGATGGCCGGCCCGCCGTGTCGCTCGCTTGGTGGTCCTGGGTGCGGCAGCGGGGGTGAGCCTGCGGGGCGTCTGGTCGGGCACGGCCCCGCTCGTCGTGGTGGCCGGTTTGGCCCTCTGGCTTGCCGCGCTGGAGGCCGTCGAGCCGCTGGCGCAGGAGGTCGACACCGCCGACCGTCGGGATTCGTTCCCACGCGCGGAGGGGTGGGTCGAGCTCCGCCACCTGGCGGTGCCGTGCGTCGTGATGGCGGCGGTGGCGGTGGTCGGCATCGGCGCCGCTCTTCCGCTGAGCCAGGTCGGGCTGGTGCTGGGCGTGGGCGGCTCGACCCTCCTGCCCGCGGTCACCTGCGCCATCGCCGGGGCGGCGGTGAGCGTCGTCCGGGCCCCGCCACTGGCCGTCGTCGGCAACAACCTCATGCCCGAGCTGACGGGTCTGCGGGCGCTGGTCCGGGAGCTGGTGCCTCCCGTTCTCGCCACCGCCGGGTTGCTGCCGGTGCTCGCCGCCCGTGCCGTCGCCGCCCGTCACCATTCGGCGACCGCGGCGGCGGCCAACGTCGCCGTGCTGCTGCTCATCATCCCGGTGGTGGTCGGCGCCTGGGTCCACACCAGGGGTCAGGTGGCCGCGGTCGCGGGCACCGGCGGGAGGCGGACGTGACCCGCGTGCTGGTCAGCGAGGGCCTGGGCAAGGACTACGACGAGACCGTCGCCCTGGAGGACGTGACCGTCCGGGTCGAGGAGGGCGAGCGGGTGATCGTGGTGGGTCCGAACGGGTCGGGCAAGACGACGCTGCTGCGGGTGACCGCGGGTCTGCTCGAGCCGAGCCACGGCCGGGTGGAGGTGGTCGGTGCCCCCGCGGGCTCGCTGCCGGCCCGCGCCGCCACGTCGTACGTGCCCGATGCCCCGGTGCTGTACGACGACCTGAGCGTGGCCGAGCACCTGGAGTACGTGGGCCGTCTGCACGGCACCGACGACTGGGACGAGTGGGGCCAGGAGCTGGTGGTGCGCCTGGGCCTGGAGGAGCGGGTGGACGACTTACCCGCCCGCTTCAGCCGGGGCCTGCGCCAGAAGACCTCCATCGCCCTCGGCCTGGTCCGGCCCTTCTCGCTGCTGCTGGTGGACGAGCCCTTCGTCGGGCTCGACGCCGGGGGGCGCCAGGCCCTGCTCGAGCTGCTGGAAGAGTCGGCCGCCGCGGGCGCCGCCGTCGTGGTGGCGACCCACCAGCTCGAGTACGTGGACCAGGCCAGCCGCTGCCTGGGCCTGCGGGACGGTCGGCTCGTCTACGACGGTCCGGCCACGCCCGGACGTGTCGAGCGCCTCGTCAGCTGAGGCGAGGTGGCGGGGGCGCCGTCGATGCTGTCCTCTGGATTCACCTCACCTTTCGAAAATGGGCGACGCGCTATCGAACATCGCGCCCGCTTTCGACCGGAGGTGGAACAGCACAATGCTGGACTGCCCGCGCCGGACCGTCCTCAAGGACAGCGGTAGTCGGCGTCGAAGCCGCCCGACTCGTACTGGGTCATGATGACGGACCCGCCCGAGAAGCTCTTGGCCGGGCGGCAGGCCGACCGGGCCTGCTCCAGCGATCTGGCTCCCGGCACCCAGTCGGGATGCAGCGGCGAGAAGTAGGCGCGGCTGGTCGAGGCGTCGAGGCCGGTGATGTGTCGCCACTGATAGGCCGTGGAGTAGAAGCCGATGTGGTCCAGCCGTACGCCTGCAGCCCGCAGACCGTCCACGAACCCCGCCACGGCGGCGATGTTCATCGCCACCCAGCCCGGGGTGCCGGTCGTGGCCCAGCGCGAGTCGGTCTCCACGTCGAGCCACCAGGGAGCGTCCGCGGGGTCGGCGACCGGCGGGTGGTTCGACCGGCCGACTGCGGCAAACCATCGGGCCAGCTTCAGCGAGCCGGCGGCTCGAAGGTAGCCGTAGTCATAGGCGCAGCCGCTGCTCCAGGTGCCGGTGCAGGACTTCGGGTGGGCCGTGGTCCCGGGCCACAAGGTGGCACCGGGCCCCGGATCGCCGGCGGTCATGTAGTAGGAGACCCGCGGCTGGGTCGACAGGCCGGTGGAGCCGGCGGCCCAGGCCAGCTCGCCCGGCTGGCCGTGCCAGGGGCCAAGGCACGGGTTGGGTGCGGCCAGGCCACCGTTCACACCCACGATGGCGAAGGCCGGGTTGGCGGGGTAGTGCGGTGCGGGGGCGCTGCATTGGGGAAACGAGATGTCGTAGCCGACCGGGCTGGTTGTGGCCCCGGCGGGGGCGGCCCCGAGGACCAGGAGGACGCCGAGCACGATCCCGGCCAGGGCGCGCGGCCTCCACGGCCGGCTCTGTGGTCGGGCCGGCCTCCCGGGCCGGCTCTGTGATCGGGCCGGCCTCCACGGCCGGCTCTGTCGCCTGGACGAAGTTCCCACGGGGCTCCCCCAGAGGTCGAGACCTCCGCCCGTCAGGCAGGATACCGCTCAGGCGGCCAGCGTCGTGACGACGTGGTCGACGCAGGCGGTCAGCGCGGCGACGTCCTCGGGATCGATGGCGGGAAAGAGGGCGATGCGCAGCTGGTTGCGACCGAGCTTGCGATAGGGCTCGGTGTCGACGATCCCGTTGGCCCGCAGCGCCGCTGCGACGGAGCCGGCGTCGACAGAGTCGTCGAAGTCGATCGTCCCCACGACGTGGCTTCGCTCGTCGGGCTTGGCGACAAAGGGCGTGGTGTAGTCCGTGGCCTCGGCCCAGCCGTAGAGGATCTCCGCCGAGCGATCGCACCGGGAGGCGGCCCACTCCAGTCCTCCATTGGCGAGCATCCACTCCAGCTGCTCCACGAAGAGGAACAGGGTTGCCAGGGCGGGGGTGTTGTAGGTCTGGTTCTTGTCCGAGTTCTCGATGGCGATCGTCAGGTCGAGCGACGCCGGCAACCAGCGGCCGCCGCTGGCGATGCGGTCGACGCGATCGAGGGCCGACGGAGAGAGCACGGCCACCCAGAGGCCACCGTCGGAAGCGAAGCACTTCTGGGGCGCGAAGTAGTAGGCGTCGAGCTCGGCCGGGTCCACTCGCAGCCCCCCTGCCGCCGAGGTGCCGTCCACCAGCACCAGGCCGTCCGCACCATCGGGCCGTCGGATCTCCATGGCGACACCCGTCGAGGTCTCGTTGTGGGTGAGCGCGTACGCGTCGACGTCGGATCTCGGGACGGCGAACGGATGGGTGCCCACCGGCGACTCGATGACCTCGGGCCGGTCGAGGTGGGGCGCGGCGGTGGTCACGGCGGCGAACTTGGAGGAGAACTCTCCGAACGACAGATGCTGGCTGTGCCGCTCGACCAGACAGAAGCTGGCGATGTCCCAGAAGCTCGTGGTGCCCCCGTTCCCCAGCACCACCCGGTAGTCGTCGGGCAGGCCGAACAGCTCCCCGATCCCGGCCCGGAGACGGCCCACGACCGAGCGCACCCCGGACTGGCGGTGACTGGTCCCGAGGTACCGGGGCGCGGCTTCCGCCAGGGCGACCACCGCCTCCTGGCGCACCTTCGACGGCCCGGAGCCGAAGCGGCCGTCCGAGGGCAGGAGATGGCCTGGTATGCGGATCTCGGCCGGCGGCCTATTGAATCTGTGATCGGCTGGCACTGTGCAAGCATGGCACCATGACCGCTTCGCTCGACACTTCGAGCAGTCGGGGTGCAACCGGCACCCGTACCCCCGCCGTGTCGCGGCGCGTCGGCGCCGTGGCGGAGTCCGCGACCCTGGCCATCGACGCCAAGGCGAAGGCCCTCCGGGCCAGCGGCGAGGACGTCGTCGGCTTCGGGGCCGGAGAGCCCGACTTCCCCACGCCCGAGCCCATCGTCGAGGCCGCCGTGGCCGCGTGCCGGGATCCCCGCAACCATCGCTACACCCCCACGGCCGGCCTGCCGGAGCTGCGAGAGGCGATCGTCACCAAGACCGCCCGTGACTCGGGCCTCGCCGTCGAGGCGGCCCAGGTCTTGGTCACCAACGGAGCCAAGCACGCCGTGTTCCAGGCATTTGCCACGCTGCTCGACCCCGGCGACGAAGTCCTCGTCATGGCTCCCTACTGGACGACGTACCCGGAGGCGATCGCCCTGGCGGGAGGGGTCCCGGTCGTCGTGCATGCCGACGAGTCGACCGGCTTTCGGGCGAGCGTGGACCAGCTGGAGGCGGCGTGCACGCCGCGCACCAAGGTGCTGCTGTTCGTCTCGCCGTCCAACCCGACCGGTGCCGTCTATCCCGCCCACGAGATCGAGGCCATCGGTGGGTGGGCGGCCGAGCGCGGGTTGTGGGTGGTGACCGACGAGATCTACGAGCACCTCGTCTATGGCGGGCGGACGCACCATTCGCTGCCCGTCCTCGTGCCCGACGCCGCCGAGCGCTGCGTGGTCGTCAACGGGGTGTCGAAGACGTATGCCATGACGGGTTGGCGCGTCGGCTGGCTGATCGGTCCCACCGAGGTGGTCCGGGCGGCGATCAACCTCCAGTCGCATTCGACCTCCAACGTGGCCGACGTCTGCCAGCGGGCGGCCCTCGCCGCCGTGTCCGGCGACCTCTCGGCCATGAGCGCCATGCGGCAGGTCTTCGACCGACGCCGGCGCCTCCTGCACGCCGGGCTCAACGACATCCCCGGGGTGTCATGCCTGGAGCCGGAGGGCGCCTTCTATGCCTTTCCGTCCGTGGCCGGGCTGCTGGGGCGCTCGATCAGGGGCCACCGACCGACGTCGTCCCTGGAGCTCGCCGCCGTCCTGCTCGACGAGGCCCGCGTCGCGGTCGTTCCCGGCGAGGCGTTCGGCACGCCGGGTTACGCCCGGCTCTCCTATGCGCTCGCCGACGACCAGCTGATCGAAGGTGTCCGGCGGCTGGGCGAGGTGCTGGGCGAAGCGGCGCCGTGAGCCGCGTCCTCGTCACCGAGCCCATCGCCGAGGGCGGCATCGAGCTGCTGCGGTCCGCCGGCAACGAGGTCGACGTTCGCATCGGCTTGTCGCCCGCCGAGCTCCGGCAGGCGTTGGTCGGCGCCCAGGCCCTCATCGTCCGCTCCGCCACCACGGTGGACGCCGACGCGCTCGCCGCCGGGTCCGAGCTCGTGGTCGTGGGCCGGGCGGGCATCGGCGTCGACAACGTCGACGTGGCCGCCGCCACCCGGCGCGGCGTCATGGTGGTGAACGCGCCGCAGTCCAACATCCTGTCCGCCGCCGAGCACGCCATGGCCCTCCTGCTGGCCCAGGCCCGCAATCTTCCTCAAGCCCATGCCGCCCTCGTCGCCGGGAAATGGGAACGCTCCCGCTGGGAGGGCGTCGAGCTGCACGGCAAGACGCTCGGCATCGTCGGCCTCGGGCGCGTGGGGGCGCTGGTCGCCCAGCGGGCCCACTCGTTCGGGATGCGGCTCAGCGCATACGACCCGTATGTGTCCACGGACCGGGCCCGCCAGATGGGTGTGACGATGACGTCGCTCGAGGACCTGATGGCAGAGGCCGACTTCGTCACCGTCCACCTGCCCAAGACGCCCGAGACGCTCGGGCTGATCGGCAAGGATCTCCTGGCCCTGGCCAAGCCCGGATTGCGGATCATCAACACCGCCCGGGGAGGCATCGTGGACGAGGACGCGCTGGCCGAAGCCGTTCGCTCGGGCCGGGTCGCCGGCGCTGGCATCGACGTGTTCGCGACGGAGCCGACCACCTCGTCGCCGCTGTTCGAGCTGGACACTGTCGTGGTCACTCCGCACCTGGCGGCCAGCACGCGGGAGGCTCAGGACAAGGCAGGGGTCACCATCGCCGAGCAGGTGCTGCTCGCCCTCGCCGGCGACTTCGTGCCGCTGGCGGTGAACGTCGGCGCCGGTGAGGCCTCGGAGACGGTGCGGCCGTTCCTGCCGCTCGCCGAGCGGCTGGGACGCATCTTCGCCTCGCTCAACGAGGGCCTGCCCGACCGGCTCGACATCGAGTACCAGGGCGCCCTGGCCGGCTACGACACCCGGATCCTCACGCTCTCGATTCTCAAGGGCCTCTTCGCCGCCGGCACCGAGGAGCCGGTCTCCTATGTCAACGCCCCTCAGTTGGCCGAGGAGCGCGGCCTGGAGGTGAGGGAGTCGACCACCACGTCGGCGCGCGATTTCGTCAACCTGGTCACCTTGCGCGGTCCTGACCATGCTGTGGCGGGGACCCTGGCGGGGGTGCGAACCGAACCCCGCATCGTCATGGTCGACGATCACACGGTCGAGGTCCCACCAGCCCGCCACATGCTGGTGGTCCGCAACGACGACCGCCCCGGCATGATCGGCGTGGTGGGCCTGGCCCTGGGCGAGGCGGAGGTGAGCATCTCCAGCATGGCCGTCGGCCCTTCGGCCCACGCCAGCACCGCCCTCATGGTGCTGTCGACCGACCGACCGACGCCGACCGACGTGCTCGAGCGCCTGGCTCGAGCCGACGGCATCCTCGACGTGCACAGCGTCACGTCGGGCTGATCGGTGGGCGGCTTCGCCCGCTCTGCTAGTGCTTGGAGCGCTGAAGGCCGTCGAGCTCTGCGGCCTCGGCGGTGGCGTAGCAGCGGTCGGGGATCGTGCGGTCGTAGACCGCCATCCCCGGCAAGTGGAAGCGTCCGCTCGAGAGCTTGCCCTTGACGGGGTGCGAGGCGGGACAGACACGACCGTCCGGCTCGACCCACCGTTCCTCGGTCTGCACCCGAGAGGGCACGGGCGGCCAATCCTCTGTCACCACCGGGTTGTACGGGGCTCCGTTGGCGCCCGGCCCGGGCCGGCGGACGCGAAGCACCACAGCCACCGTGAGGCCGGCGAGCAGACCCAGCAGCACGACCATCCGGACCCATCGCTGCAGCATCAGCGCGTGCCTCCTGTTCGATGCGCGCCGAAACGTCTTGACGCCCCGCGCCTGGTTTGCGACGATCTTTCCACGATGAAAAGGGTTCTATCCGCCACGAGCCTCCTCCTTACCTGACGGCGAGCGCCGCCAGCGCTCGCCCACGCCTCCTGCGCCTTCGGGCCCAGGGGGTTTTTTATTGCATCCGCGCCCTCAACACACGACTTTCGGGACAAATCCGAGGCCGGCCCGGGAGGCCGGCCCTGAAGCAAGGAAACTGCGATGGCCGACCAGCTGATCATCTTCGACACCACCCTGCGAGACGGGGAGCAGTCGCCGGGCATCTCGCTCGATGTGGGCGAGAAGCTCGAGATCGCCGAGCAGCTGGCGCGCCTCGGGGTGGACTACATCGAGGCCGGCTTCCCTGTGGCCAGCGAGGGTGACTTCGACGCCGTCCAGACCATCGCCCGCACCGTGCGGGGCCCCGCGATCGCCGGGCTCTCGCGGACCCACCGGGGCGACGTCGACCGCTGCTGGTCCGCCGTCCGCGACGCCGACCGCGCCCGCATCCACGTCTTCATCTCGACCAGCCCGTCCCACATGGAGCACATGCTGCGCATGACGCCCGAGCAGGTGGTGGCCGAGACGAGGGCGGGAGTGAGCCGCGCCCGTGAGCACACAGACGACGTCGAGTTCAGCCCCCAGGACGCCACGCGTACGCCGCTCGACTTCATGATGGAGGTCCTCCAGGCCGCGGTCGAGGCCGGGGCGACGACGCTCAACATCCCCGACACGGTCGGCTACGGCATCCCGTGGGACTTCGGCGCCCTCATCCAGCACGTACGCAAGGAGGTGGCGGGGGACTACGTGCTGTCCACCCACTGCCACAACGACCTCGGCATGGCCGTGGCCAACAGCCTGGCCGGGGTCCGGGCGGGCGCCCGGCAGGTCGAGGTGTGCGTGAACGGGCTCGGCGAACGTGCGGGGAACGCCGCCCTCGAGGAGGTGGTGATGGCTCTCAAGATCCGGCCCGATCAGTTCCCCGGGCTGGAGACGGTCGCCCGCACCGAGGAGCTGGCTCGAGCCTCCCGTCTGGTCAGCCGGCTTACCGGTTATCCGGTCCAGTACAACAAGGCCGTCGTGGGCCGCAACGCCTTCGCCCACGAGTCGGGCATCCACCAGCACGGTGTGCTGGCCGAGCGCAGCACCTACGAGATCATCGACGCCTCGACGGTGGGCCAGCAGGGCCGCCAGATCGTCCTCGGCAAGCACTCGGGGCGCCACGCCTTCTCCGAGACGCTGGCCCAGATGGGGCTGTCGGTCCACGGCGACGCCCTCAACGCCGCATTCAGCCGGTTCAAGGAGCTGGCCGACCGCAAGGTCCAGATCACCGAGGCGGACCTCGAGGCCATCGTCGTCGAGGAGCTCGGCGCCACCATGGAGGAGGCGTTCGCGCTCGAGTCCCTGGAGGTGTCCGGCGGCACCGTCGGTGTGCCCCACGCCCGCGTGATCGTCAGCCGGGCGGGGACGAAGTCCGAAGCGTCGGCCGAGGGCGACGGGATGATCGACGCCGCCTGCCAGGCGATCCGGGTGGCCACCGGCATCGAGGCCAGCATGACCGGCTTCAACGTCTCGTCGGTGACCGGAGGCATCGATGCCCTCGGTGACGTGGTCGTCCAGCTCGAGTCCGGCGGGGTACGGGTGTCCGGGCACGGGGTGTCGACCGACGTGGTGGAGGCGTCGGCCCGCGCCTACCTGAACGCCGTCAACCGGCTGATCCGCCTGCGGGCGCGCAACCACGTGCGCTCGTCAGAGGTGGGCCCCTGAACCGAGCTGCGCTCGTCCGGCTCGCCGCCCTCGCTGTCATCTGGGGCACGAGCTTCCTGCTCATCAAGGTCGGCCTCGAAGGACTCCAACCAGCCCAGATCGTCCTGGCCCGGCTGACGACGGGCGCCCTCGCGCTGGTCCTGGTGGTCGCGCTCACGCTCCGTCATCGCTCGCCGCAGTTGGGGGCGGCCGATCTCGGCCACCTCGCCGTCCTCGGAGTGGTCTCGAACGTGGCCCCCTTCTTTCTCTTCGCCTGGGGCGAGCAGCGGGTCTCGTCCGGCCTGGCGGGCGTCTCCAACGCCACGACCCCGCTGTTCACCGTCGCCCTGGCCATCGCCGCGCTACCGGACGAGCGGCCCACCCGGGCGAGGATGGTCGGCCTCGTCACCGGCTTCCTCGGGGCGGTGGTGATCCTTGCTCCATGGCGACCGGGGGCGACGATCGGCACTCTCGGGGGCGAGCTTGCCTGCCTCGGCGCCGCCGCGTGCTACGGGGTCGGCTTCGTCTACACCCGCCGCTTCCT
>DATBBR010000081.1 GCA_036270875.1 Acidimicrobiales bacterium | reverse complement strand
CTGGGCCGCTAGACGATGGGGGCTCGAGCTGCCCACGGGCCCTGCGAGCCTAGCAGGCTGGCCTACCCGGCTCGCCGGTCAGCACCCACTCGGTACCGTTCGGACCGTCTCTCACCTCGACGCCGAGCTCGGCCAGCTGGTCCCGTGCGACATCGGCGTCGTGCCAGCGCCCATCGGCGCGGGCCTCGGCCCGGAAGCCGAGCACGGCCTCCACGAACGGGCCGTCGAGTCGGCCGTGAAGGCCGTCCTGGATCTCGACCAGGAGCTGCAAGCCTGGTCCCGCGACACGCTCCAGTCCGACGAGCTGGACCGCGGACGGGCCGCGTTGCGCGCAATGGTGGTTCGGTTGGGCCAGCTGGCGGAGGTGGGGGCGCGGGACCCTCGCCAGGTGGTCGGCCCGTTTGTGGAGGCCGTGCTCGGCTTCCGGGCCGAGGCCCGCGCCGATGGGCGCTGGCACGACGCCGATGTCGCACGGGACCGGCTGGCCGAGCTCGGCGTCGAGGTGAGAGACGGTCCGAACGGTACCGAGTGGGTGCTGACCGGCGAGCCGGGTAGGCCAGCCTGCTAGGCTCGCAGGGCCCGTGGGCAGCTCGAGCCCCCATCGTCTAGCGGCCCAGGACGCCGCCCTTTCAAGGCGGTAGCACGGGTTCGAATCCCGTTGGGGGTGCGCGGATTCATCGGGGCTTGGGCCCCGCTGTCAGCCAGGGACCTGTGGTGCAGTTTGGAGTGCACGCCGGCCTGTCAAGCCGGAGGTCGCGGGTTCAAATCCCGTCAGGTCCGCCCAGGCCCCACGCGGTAGGGTCACGCCCGCGGTCGGGTAGCTCAGTTGGTAGAGCGCGCGCCTGAAAAGCGTGAGGTCCGCGGATCGATGCCGCGCCCGACCACTGCTTGAAATACCTGTTCAGGGTCTATGCGGACTCGTTGGCAATCACGGTCGACGCTGTCGTCGTAACGGTGAAGTTCACTTCTCCCAACACTCCTGACAGCGGAGCCATCCTCGGAGGTTCTTCGTGTAGTTCGGACCGACAGACGGGCAAAGGCCGCAGGCGGTCAGGTGAACATGCCCTGTCGCAGGGCGGTGGCCACTGCCTGGGCACGATCGTTCACGCCGAGCTTGCGATAGATGGATCTCAGGTGGGTCTTCACCGTCTCCTCGCCCACGATCAGCTCGGCGGCGATCAGCCGGTTGCTCAGCCCGTCGACGAGCAGGCTCAGCACTTCACTCTCGCGCCGGGACAGGCCTATCTGGCCGCCCGGCCACGTCCGACCGTCACCGTGCCGGGCGGCCCGTACGGCGATGCGAGTCGCCATGGTCGGGTCCACCACGACTTCGCCGTGGTCAACGCGCGCGAGGTGATCCGCGAGCTGTTCCCCGCTCAGCGACTTGAGCAGGTACCCCGAGATGCCCAGACGGAGGGCCTCGAACAGCCGGCGCTCGTCGGTGTCGTCGGTGAAGATCACGACCCGAAATGGCGGCTTCTCCGCCACCATCTTGGCCGCAAGCTCGAGCGCGCTGGTCCCCTTGATGTGGAGGTCGACCAGCACGACGTCGGCGTCCAACCGGATCGCCGCCGAGAGCGCGTCCTCGGTGGCGGGCGCGCGGCCAACTACATCGACGCGGTCTTGGTGCGAAGCCAGTATCCCCTGCAGGCCCTCGACGATGATCTCGTCGCCGCCGACCAGGACGACGCGCACCGGGCGGTCACCATCTTCGGAGCTCTGCGGAGGCTGGCCCGTCGCCAGCGCGGGCGATCGTGTGGTCAGTAGCCCATCGGAGCCGGTCAGAGGTCCCACCGTGACCCTTCGGCTAGAGCACAAAGGGCGAAACAGGAGTCCGATCCGAGAAAGGCGCTAGAGCTCGTCCCCCCATGCGTGTCACTCCACGGTACCGCCGCAGGGCCGACGACGCCGTGGAGAACCGTGATCATCTTGTCGAGATGCGTGCGTTCGAGCACTCTGCACACCGCTCGCGATGGGGAGTCCAGGAGAAGCTCGCCGCCCAGCTGACACTGGTGCTCGTAAGATCTCGCGAGCGCGCCGACACCCGCGCAGTCCATGAACTCGGTGTCGCTGAGATCGACGAGGATCACCCGACCTGGCTCGGCCAGGCCGTCGAGCACGGTGCTCAGCTGGGGAGCCGTGGCGCAGTCGAGCTCTCCGGCCACAGCCACGACGGCGAGGCCATCGCGCACTGTCGTCCTCAGACTGAACGGGGCCGGCCTTGACGCCATGCCCCTCAGCCGTGGTCCTGGCCGGGATTGGTGGTCCAGGCGAAGGCCTCGGCGAGGTCAAGGATCTCCTTGGCCCCGACCACTTGGCTGGCCTGGGCATCCAGTTGGCCGAGGATGGCCCGTCTGACCTTGGCCTCCAGCAGGTGGGAGCCCACAGCCAGCTCGCGGATCTGTTGTGCGGTCTGCTCGTCGAGCATGGGCCTCCGCCCCCTGCCAGTCAGCTCGGAGAGTGCCAACCGCGTCAACCGTACCAGCTTATGTCAGCTACCGTACAGAGCAGGCAGCCGGCTCAGACGAGCCGGTCGAAGACCTCTCTCAGGACCGCATAGCAACCACACGACGCGCCCTCGAGCCCGCGGCGGTCGGTGATGGTGATCCTGCCCCGGCGGAACCGGATAAAGCCGGCCTGCTGGAGGATGCCCGCCACCAGCGTTACCGAGGGGCGGCGGACGCCGAGCATCTGGGCCAGGAACTCCTGGGTGAGGGGGAACTCGTCCGAGCCCACCCGGTCGTGGGTGAGCAGCATCCAGCGGGCGCAGCGCTCCTCGATCGAGTGGAGGCCGTTGCAGGCCACCTGCTGTCCGATCTGG
>DATBBR010000080.1 GCA_036270875.1 Acidimicrobiales bacterium | reverse complement strand
GCTCTCGTGCGACCTCGTCGTCGCCGCCGAGCACGCCACCTTCGGCATCCCCGAGGCCAAACGCGGTCTGATCGCCGGCGCGGGCGGACTGATCCGGATGCCCAAGCGCCTCCCCATGGCGATCGCGCTCGAGCTGGCCATGACCGGCGACCCCATCGACGCCGACCGGGCCCTCGCGCTCGGTCTCGTGAACAAGGTTGTGCCCTCGGCGCAACTGATGGACGAGGCCGTCGCGCTGGCCGAGCGCATCGCCGCGAACGCCCCGCTGGCGGTGCGCTACTCGAAGAAAGTCATGAAGCAAGCCGCGGAGCTGCCCGAGGCCGACGGCTGGAAGATCAATGCCGACGCGGTCGGCGTCGTGTTCTCGTCGGCCGACGCCATGGAGGGACCGATCGCCTTCGCCGAGAAGCGCCCGCCCAACTGGCAGGGCAAGTAGCCGACCAGGCGACACCCAGCCAAAGAGCCGAGTCACCGAGCCAAGGAACAGGGAGTCAGCCCGTGCTCGCCACCGCGTCGCTCGCACCAGCGCTCGATACCATCCGCCTCACCCTTCACGTCCTCGCCGCCGCCATCTGGGTCGGCGGCCAGATCGTGATGGCCGGACTCGTCGGCCCCGCCCGCGGCCTCGGCGGCGACGCGCCCAGGACCCTCGCCCGCGCCTTCGCCCGCCTCGCCTGGCCCGCCTACTTCGTCCTGCTCGCGACCGGCATCTGGAACATCTCGGCCGTCCACGCCTCCACCGCGACCTCGACGTGGAAGGCGGTGCTGATGGCGAAGATCGCCGTCGTGCTCCTCGCCGGCGTCGGCGCCTTCCTGCACCAGCGGGCAACCTCGAAGGGCCAGCTCGCGCTGTGGGGCTCGGTGGGAGGAACCGCCAGCGTCGCCGCCCTGGTCATGGGCGTCCTGCTCGCGGGCTGACCTGCCGATACCCGCATCGCAGTGCGGCGGAGGGCCGCCTCCCGGCGCCGCACCCCGCGCTGTCCGCCCTGCAGCTACCGGGGGCCGGAATTGGGTCTAACCTGGATGCAGTCACCGGTTCGCGAACACCAGGTGAAGGAGAATCTCATGCTCGCTGAAATCTTCGGGGCCGACCTCGTCATCGTCATCGTCATCGTGGCCGTGCTGCTCATCGGTGGGACACAGATCCCCAAGCTGGCCCGCAGCCTCGGCTCGGCAAAGAACCAGTTCGAGCAGGGGCTCAAGGAAGGCCACGCGGAGTCGGCGAAGAGCAACGGGACGTCCGCGGTCACCGACGCCCCGGCCCAGCCGGCACCACCGGCCGAGGGCAAGTCGCAGACCAGCTGACCTTCGGCAGCTGAACCGCCGGCTCAGCGAAGGCCGCCGGCGCCGACACCGCAGTCCGGGGGGAACATGGCATCCGACGTCTTGTCCGTGGCCGAACGGCTCTGGAACGGAGAGCTGTCGACCTCCACCTTCCACCCCGTCGACCACATGGGCGGGTTCGTCGAGATCACCGACGGCGTCGGGTTCTGTCCCTCGTTCGCCAACGTGTCGTCGTTCGCCACCGAGGACGGCCTCGTGCTGGTCGACACCGGCAGCGCACCCTTGGCGCAGATCGTCCACGACGACATCCGCACGTGGAGCGCGGAGCGCCTCGACACGGCCGTCTATTCGCACGGTCACATCGACCACGTCTTCGGCGTGCCGGTGTGGGAGGCCGAGGCGACGGAGAAGGGGTGGGCGGCGCCACAGGTCATCGCCCATCACGCGCTGCCGGCGCGCTTCGACCGCTACATCTTCACCGCGGGCTACAACACGATCATCAACCGCCGCCAGTTCGGCTTCACAGACCTCAACTGGCCGACCGAGTACCGCTACCCGGACCGCACCTATCACGACACGCTCGACGTCTCGGTCGGCGGCGTCGGCTTCGCGCTGCGGCACGAGAAGGGCGAGACCGACGACCACACCGTGACGTGGCAGCCCGACACGCGGGTGCTGTGCTGCGGCGACCTCTTCATCTGGGCCTCGCCGAACGCCGGCAACCCGCAGAAGGTGCAGCGCTACCCGCGCGAGTGGGCGGCCGCGCTGCGCCGGATGCTCACGCTCGATGCGGAGTTCCTCCTCCCGGGCCACGGCTTTCCCGTCATCGGGGCCGGCCGGGTGCGCCAGGCGCTGACCGACACGGCCGACCTGCTCGACTCGCTTGTCGACCAGACGCTCGGGGTCATGAACAGCGGCGGACGCCTGGACGACGCCATCCACAGCGTCCGCGTGCCGGCCGAGCTCGAAGGGCGTCCCTTCCTCCAGCCCGTCTACGACGAGCCCGAGTTCATCGTGCACACCGTGTGGCGCCAGTACGGCGGGTGGTGGGATGGCAACCCCGCCACCCTGAAGCCCGCACCCGAGCGGGCGCTGGCGGCCGAGTTGGCCGAGCTGGCCGGCGGCGCGGGTGCGCTGGCGGAGCGGGCGCTCGAGCTGCTGGCCGCGGCGGGCGACGCGCCCGAGTCGGGGTCCGGCGCCGGGGACGGGGCGCTGCGGCTGGCCGGACACCTGGCCGAGAGCGCCTGGCTGGCCGCGCCCGACGACCCCGCCACCCAGAGGGCCCGCCAAGAGGTCTTCGCGGCGCGGGCCGCCCGGGCGACGTCGACCATGGCCAGGGGCGTGTTCACGTGGGCCGCCAACGAGGCGGGCGGGGGCGGCGGAGGGGCAGGGCACCCGCACGCCCACTGAGGGGTCCCGAGGAGCGGTTGCGGCCCTGCTCGTTTCGTGTTTTTTGGGCCGGTTCGATAATGTCAGCGCGGTGGACTCGTCGTTGACCGGCCCTTCCTCAAAGACGACCGAAAACCCAGGTCAGGGCCCCAATAGTCCGCGTCGCCGGCGGCCGCTGGCGATCGCCGGGGTGGCCCTCGGGGCGCTCCTGCTCACCGGCTGCCAGCTCCCGTCGTTCGGCGCGTTCAAGGGCGCCACGTCGCAGGGCCGCTCGACCTTCCATCTCTGGCAGGGCTTCTTCATCGCCGGGCTCGTCGTCGGCGGGTTCACCATGGTGCTGATCCTGTGGGCGATGTGGCGGTACCGGCGGCGCTCGGACGCCATCCCGCGCCAGACCCAGTACCACACGATCACCGAGATCATCTACACGCTCACGCCGATCCTGACCGTCGTGGGCCTGTTCATCGCGACGGTCCTCGTGGAGAACGAGGTCACCGCCGAGACGCCGCACCCCTACACGACCGTCCACGTCTACGCGTTCCAGTGGGGCTGGGAGTTCCAGTACGACAACGGGGTCAAGATCATCGGGCAGACGACCGACTCGCCGACGATGGTCGTGCCGACGAACGAGACGGTGCACGTCTACCTGCGCTCCTACGACGTGCTGCACGGCTTCTACGTGCCCGAGTTCAACTTCAGCCGGTACGCCAGCCCGGGGTACTGGACCGGGTTCGACCTCAACGTGCTGCACAACGGGGTGTATCGAGGGCAGTGCACCCAGCTGTGCGGCCTGTATCACTCCATCATGTTCTTCAACGTCCGTTCCGTGAGCCCGGGCGCGTACCAGACCTGGCTACGGACGACCGGCGCGTTCCAGAAGGCGCACCCGAACTCCGTCGGGCAGCTGCCGGCCGGCGTGAAGAGCGGCAACGCCAACGGCACCGTGCCCAGCTACTCTGGGAATTCGGGCAACAGTGGCAACACAGGAGGTGCCTTGTACGGTGACTGACGTCATCGCCCCTGGCGGCATAGGCGCGCACCGGGTCGTCTTGTCCCACGTGCCCGGCGACGAAGACGATCCCGGGCACGGGGCCCACGGCCCGAGCGGCATCCTCAAGTGGCTGACGTCGACCGACCACAAGGTCATCGGCCTCAGCTACATGATCACGGCGATCGTGGTCTTCTACATCTCGGGGATCATGGCGCTGTTCATGCGGCTGCAGCTGACCACGCCGCA
>DATBBR010000079.1 GCA_036270875.1 Acidimicrobiales bacterium | reverse complement strand
CCACTCCGCCCTTGGGCTGACCGACCGGGAACGGCCGTGCTCCTCCACGATCTCGTCGACCGCAGCGCCACCGACGACCCTGACGCGGCCGCGGTCACCGTCGGGGCGACGACCACGACCTTCGGCGCCTTGTCGGCGCGGGTGGCACGGGTGTCCGCAGTCGTGGAGGCGCTGACCGATCCAGGCGACCGGGTCGCGGTCATCGGTGAGAACTCCCGGGCCTGGGTGGAGTGCTACTACGCGGTGCCGCGAGCCGGCCGCGTCCTCGTCTTCTTGAACCATCGGCTCGCCCCACCCGAGTTGCAAGAGATCGTGGCTCGTTCCGGCGCCACGCTGCTGATCGGCGCGACCGGCCCACCTGAGCAGCTGCTGCCGGGTGCAGGAACGATTCCGTCGATCCGGACGATCCTCGATCTCGACCGCTATGAAGCGCTCGTCCAGCGGGCAACACCGGCGGCTCCTGTCGCGACGCGAGCAGACGACCCGGCGTGGATCATCTACACAAGCGGGACGACTGGCTCGCCGAAGGGAGCGACGCTCACGCATGCCAGCCTTCTGGCCGCCGTTGAGGTCACCGCCGCCTGCCGACCCGTGGCAGCCGACGAGGTGTACCTCTTCCCGTTCCCGCTGTGCCACGTCGCCGGGTACAACGTCCTCAACCACCACCGCCACGGCCGGCACGTCGTGCTGCTCCCCCGCTTCGACCCTGCGGACTTCGTCGACGCAGCCACCCAGCATGGAGCGACCGCGACCTCGCTGGCCGCCACCATGCTCGACGCCCTCCTCGACCACCTCGACCGGTGCGGTGGCTCGATGCCCACGCTTCGATCGGTTGCGTATGGCGCGGCTCCGATGCCGCCGACGCTGCTCGCCCGGGCCGACAGCCAGCTGGGCGTGGAGCTCGCCCAGGGCTACGGGATGACCGAGCTCTCCGGCAACGCCGTCTTCCTCGACCCCGAGACCCACCACCGCGGCCTTGCCGGTGACCACCGTCTCCTCGCCGCGGCCGGCCGCCCCGGTCCGGGCGTCGCCCTGCGACTGGTCGACGATGAGGATCGCGACGTGCCGGTGGGCGCGGTCGGCGAGATCCTCGTCCGTGGCAAACAGGTCATGGCCCGCTACTGGGACGACGAGCAGGCGACGACCGACGCCCTTCGCGATGGCTGGCTCCACACCGGTGACGTCGGGCGCCGGGACGGGGCCGGGTGGCTGTACGTCGTCGACCGCAAGAAGGACGTCATCGTCACGGGCGGGGAGAACGTGGCGTCGAGAGAGGTGGAGGACGTCCTCCACTCGCACCCCGCCGTGCGGGAGGTGGCCGTGATCGGCGTGCCGGACCCGCATTGGGGCGAGAACGTCTGCGCCCTCGTCGTACCGCAGCCCAGCGCGGCCGACCCGGTCTCCGATGTGGTCGCGCTGGCGAGGTCACGACTGGCCGGTTTCAAGACGCCGCGACACGTCATCCTCGTCGACAACCTTCCGAAGAACGCCAGCGGGAAGGTGCTCAAGGCCGAGCTGCGGCGCTGGCTCACCGACCACCCGGAGCTGCTCGGCGAACGCGGCTGACCGCCTGCGCTGGCGGGCCAGCTCCGAAAGTTCACCTCACGTTCAGGCGAGTGCGGTCGAAGATCCCCCCCTTGGACAACGTTGCTGCCTACCCTCGACGTACGGATGACGTTCCATCAACGCGGGAGGTCCGTCCGTGGAAGCGATCCTCAGCCGCATCGCCGTCGAGGTGCTCGTCGCCTTGGCTGTCCTGGCGATTCGTCAGCTGGTGCAACGCTATGCACCAGGGACCGCGAACGCCTGATGTAGCCGAAACGAAGTAGTCGCTCAGTCGCGATACACCGGGGGCCGCTGTTGCTTGCGGGCCCGCACCGCCTCCTCGAAATTCTGCGTGGTGAGGCGCACGTAGAGCTGGGCGTGGCCCTCGTGGTCCATGTGGGCGTGGAGGCTGCCGGCGTCGAGGCTTGCCCACAGGAGACGCTTGGTGCCTTCCACGCCTACCCGGCTGAAGCCGACGATCCGCTCGGCGAGCTCGTAGCACGCGTCGAGCATCTCCAGAGCCGGCACCGTCCTCGACACCAGGCCGATGCGATCGGCCTCCTGGGCATCGACGTCCCGTCCCGAGAGCAGTATCTCGAAGGCGCGCGACGAACCGACGGCCCTGGGCAGGAGGTAGCTGATCCCGAGCTCGCTCGACGTCAGGCCGTTGTTGATCCCCGCCGCCCGAAAGAACGCCCGCTCCGACGCGATGCGGATGTCGGTCGCGACCGCGAGACAGAATCCCCCGCCTATGGCGGGGCCATTGATCGCCCCGATGACCGGCTGGTGCATCCGACGGATGGCGAGGATCACATCGTGGAGCAGCTCCATGGCTCGCCATGCGATCCCAGGCGTCGTCAGTCCCGCGATGTCCGGGACCACGCCCGAGTCCTCGAGATCAGCCCCTGAGCAGAAGGCGTCACCCGCCCCGGTGACGACGACCACGCGGGTGTCGTTGTCGAGGCTCACCTCGTCGAGGGCCTGCCGCAGCGGGATCATGACGTCGAATGCCATGGCGTTCATCCGCTCAGGCCGGTTCAAGGTGACGCGGGAGACGTGTGGCCGGGGCTTGTCGATCAACACGAAGGACATGAGCCGCTCATGCTAAGGGGTACGCGCTGTCGCTGGCGGCTCTGCTCTGTTGCTCGGCGGCTCCGACGGCCGGGCGGGGCCGGATCCGGCCCGCGATCGGCAGTTCTTCGGGGGCTCCTAGGCTCTTCTCAGGCCCCGCACAGCATCGCCGACCACGATGACCGGTTGGGTCCACGATGCAGCAGGGACGCCGAAGGGAGAGGCAATGACCGAAGGGCAGGCTGGCGGACCCGACGACGGCAACGAGAGCCCGTCGCCGGAGTCCGATCATCCACAACAAGAGCAGCAAGCTGGCTCCGAGATCTCGCCCTGGTCGCCGGCCGCCCAGCAGCCGGAGGCCCCACAGCCCTCACCTGAGCAGCGCGCGCCCCAACAAGGCTCCCCCCCGCCCGGCCCCCAGACCGATCCCTACATGCGGCCCGTCGCCGCGCCGTGGGCGCTCGACCCCCCGGGGCCACCCCCGCCCGAGAACCCCACCGCCACCCAAGCGCCGGCCGACCGCCCGAGCAGCAGCGGCGGCGGACCCGGTCGGCTCTGGATCGTCGCCGGTCTCGTCGCCATTCTCATCGCCGGCCTCGTCGGCGGGGTGGTCGGCGCCCTGGTCGAGAAGCCCTCCAGCTCGTCGAGCACCATCATCACACCGAAGTTCACCTCGAACACGAGCGCGCTTCCAAAGCCTGGCGACGTCCAGAGCATCCTCGCCCGGGTGGAGCCAGCCGTCGTCAACATCAACACCCAGGGCGGCGGGGGTCGCCTGTCCGGCTCGGGCGCCGGGACTGGGATGGTGATCAGCAGCAACGGCCAGGTGTTGACCAATGCCCACGTGGTATCGGGGGCCAGCAGCGTGAGCGTGACGTTCGCCGGTCAGAGCCAGACCCACCCCGCCACCGTGACCTCAGCGGACCCCAGCGCGGACGTGGCCCTGGTGCAGATCCAGGGCGTCAACGGCCTCCCCACCGTCACCCTCGGTGACTCGGGAGGCGTGCAGGTCGGCGACAGCGTTCTCGCCATCGGCAACGCCTTGGACCTCGGGAACCAGCCGACGGTCACCGAGGGCATCATCTCTGCGCTGAACCGGACACTCAACTCCGGCGGAGAGAGCCTCTCGGGTCTGCTCCAGACCGACGCCGCCATCAGCCCCGGGAACTCCGGTGGCCCCCTCGTCAACTCCGCCGGCCAGGTGGTGGGGATGAACACGGCGGTCCTGACCGGCAGCGCCCAGGAGCCGGCCCAGAACATCGGCTTCGCCATCCCGATCAACCAGGCGAAGACGAAGATCTCGCAGCTCAAGCCCGGACAGGGCGTCACCAACGGGGGCGCGACGGCTCCGAACGGCGCTTTCCTCGGGGTCGGCGTCGCCAACGCGTCGGGCGCGACGCCCGGCGCGCCCGGCGGCCCTGGTGCCCTCGTCGAGCAGGTCGTGCCGAGCTCGCCGGCGAGCAAGATCGGGCTCCAGGCTGGTGACGTCATCGTGGCCTTCGACAACAAGCCGGTCGCCGCGGCCAGCGACCTGGCCTCGGCCGTCGGCTCGCACCATCCAGGCGACCACGTCCAGGTGACGTGGACACGGAACGGGGCCCGTCAGTCCGCCTCGGCGACGCTCACGAACTCCCCTGCCACCCCGCAGAGCGGCTGACCGGGCCGCCCGCTCCGGCGGGCCCGGTCGTCGCTGCTACCCGTCGACGGTGGCCGCGGCGGCGATCTCGGACCTGGCCCCGATGAGCACCGCATCGAGCAGACCGGGGAAGCGGGCGTCGAGGTCCTCACGGCGCAGCGCCACCAGCTTGCGCTGGCCGTCGTAGCGCGTCCTGATCACACCCGCCTCACGCAGCACCCGAAGATGGTGCGAGCGGGTCGACTTCGCCAGCCCCTGTGAGCCGGCGAGCTCGCCGAGATCGGCGCAACAGAGGTCGCTGGTCTCGGCCAGGGCGCTCACCGTTCGCAGACGCGACGGGTCGGCCAGGGCGTGCATCACTGACGCCAGGTCGATGTCCTCGACCGCCGGCCCCGGCAGCTCACGCATCGCCGCCACCCCCTCGAGTGTTCAATCTCTCGTTCCGTGCTCCAACCGGCCCCTCGGCCGGAATACCCCAGATGGTACCGGAGTTGCAACGTTCTACGTTCGTCGAACTATCTGACGAGAGGGCGGGTTCTCGATGACGATGACAGCGCGTCAGCCGGCACCGGCGGACCAGGCGCAGACCGATGGGGCCGAGGCCGGGGCGGAGCCGACCTACGACCCTCGTCGCTGGCGCTCCCTGCCGATCGTGCTGTCGGCCACGTTCATGTCCCTGTTCGACGTGTTCGTCGTGAATGTCGCCGCACCGAGCGTCCAGCACGACCTGCACGCCTCCTCGGCGACGCTGGAGCTCATCGTGGCCGCCTATTCGTTCACCTATGCCGCCGGGCTGGTCACCGGGGCCCGGCTCGGGGACCTCGTCGGCCGCCGGCGGATGTTCGTTGTCGGACTGGGTCTGTTCGCCGTGGCCTCGTTCCTCTGCGGCGTGGCGCCGACCGGCGGCGCCCTCATCGTCGGACGTCTCGCTCAGGGTCTCGGTGCCGCGGCGATGGTGCCCCAGGTGCTGGCCATGCTGACCGTCAGCTTCCCGCCGGCCGAACGGCCGCGGGCGTTCTCGCTGTTCGGGGCCACGGTCGGCCTCGGCACCGTGTCCGGGCAGGTGCTCGGCGGCGTGCTGCTGCACCTGAACATTCTCGGTCTGGGGTGGCGGCCGATCTTCCTCGTGAACGTGCCGATCGGCATCACCGCCATCGTCGCCGCCTACCGGCTGCTGCCCGAATCTCGCGCCCGGCTCGCCGACCGCCTGGACCCGCTCGGCGTCATCCTGCTCAGCACCGGCATCGGTGCCGTCACCGCTCCCCTCGTCCTCGGCCGGAGCCAGCACTGGCCGCTGTGGACCTGGGCGTCATTCGTCGCCGGCGCGCTGCTGGTGACGACGTTCCTGTGGTGGGAGCGACGCCTCGGTGAGGGCGGTGGGCATCCGCTCCTGCCGCTCGGGCTGTTCCGGCATCGCGCCTTCAACCTGGGGCTCCTGGTCAACCTCGGGTTCTTCTCCTTCTTCGGCAGCGTCCTGCTGACGCTCACCGTCTTCCTCCAGGAGGGCGTGCACGACTCGCCGCTCACCGCCGGCCTGACCTTCGCCCCTCTCGGCGTCGCCTTCGCCGCGTCATCGTTGGCGGGACGGCGCTTGCACGCCCGTTGGGGGACGTGGGTGATCACGGCGGGCACCGCGATCGCCCTGGCCGGCATCGTCGGGCTCACGCTGGTCGTGAGCGAGGCGGGTCTGTCGGCGTCGGCGATCGAGCTGTCGCCCGTCTTGGCCCTGATCGGCATCGGCAGTGGCCTGGTGGTCCCGCTGATCGTCTCCGGGGTGCTGCAGAGCGTCCCGGGCAGCTCGGCGGGCGCGGCCTCGGGAGTGTTGACCACGACCCAGCAGTTCTCGATCACCCTGGGCATCTCCGCTGTGGGCACCCTCTTCTTCTCGAGGTTGGCGAGCGCGGGAATGGTCGCCGCCATGCAGGCCGGCCTCGTCGCCGACCTGGCGCTGGTTGGGCTGGCCATGGCGATGACCATCCTGCTGGCGCGCCCTCCGGCTGGCGAGGTCGCCACGGCCGGGGCGGAGCCGGCGTCGCTCACGTCGGCCGAGGAGGCCGCCTGACAGCCAGCAGCAGCCGACTCAGTCGATCTTGACGAGCAGGGCCAAGGTCGGGCAGGCGGCCACGGCCCGCCGGGCATGGTCCTTCAGCTCGGGCGGCACGGGATCGGGATTGACCACCGGATAGCCCCAATCGTCGAGACGGATCCACTCCGGCAGCAGCTCGGCGCACAGCCCGTGGCCCTCGCACGTGATCGGGTTCACCGCCAGGCGCATCCCGCGCGTCCGCATCACCGGCTCCTCGTCGGCGACCCGGTCGCCGCTCCGGTCCGGACGGGATCGGCCCAGCAGCGCTGGTGACGCCGGTGCCATTCGATGTCGTCCGAGAAGACAGCAAGGGCGGAGGCCACCATCCTGGCGGCGCCGTCGGGGTGATGACAGGCGCCCCGGCCGTCCACGTCGGCGGCCCAGCGGCGCAGGGTGGCCAACGTGCCCGGTCCACCCCGGCCCCGGTGGAGCTGGTCCAGGGCCCCGGCGATCGCCGCCAGCCCGTTCACACACGGACCGCACTGGCCCGACGACTCTCCGGCCAGGTAGCGGGCGATGCGCGTCGTCTCGGCCAGGCCGCAACCACGCCGGGACAGCACGACGACCACGCCGGCACCCAGGGAGGCGCCGGCAGGCCGCAGCTGATCGTCGGTCAGGCCCAGGCCCAGGGAGCGGTCCGCGTCGAGCCAGCGGCCGGCGTACCCGCCGACGAGGACGGCGCGCACATCGTCCGCCTGGCCACCGCAGGAAGCGATGGTGTGGGCGATCGAAGTGCCGGGAGCGATCTCGTACACGCCGGGTCGGGCCACCTCGCCGGACACCGTGATCAGCGTCGACCCGGTATGACCGGGCGTCCCGATCTCCCGGAACCAGTCCGGTCCGAAACGCGCCAGCAACGCCATATGGGCCAGGGTCTCCACGTTCTGCACCAACGTCGGCCGCCCGCCCACGCCCTTCTGGAAGGGCCGCGGCGGGACGAAGGTCGGCTTGGCCGGTCCCCCGTTGAGCCAGTGGACCAGCGCGCTCTCCTCGCCGACCACGAAGCCGCTCGGTGTGACTGTCAGCTCGATCCCGATCGGGTCGTGGCCGGTGGCACGCCGTTCGTCGATGGCGGCCTCCACGCTGAGCCAGGCCCGCCGGGCGGCCTCCTCGACGCAGATGATCGCCCGCCTGGCCCCGACGGCCTCGGCGGCCAGCAGCACGCCGTCGAGCACGAGATGGGGAGCGGACTCGAGCAAGAGCTTGTCCTTCCTGCTGGCCGGCTCACCCTCGGTCCCGTTGGCCACGACCACCGGTCGGCGCCCTCCTTCGGCGACGGCGGTCATCTTCCGGGCGGTCGGGAAGCCCGATCCTCCGCGGCCCCGAAGTCCGCCGGCATCGACGGCCCGGATCAGGGCTTCCCGGGGCCCCCGCCGCTGGTCCCCACGGAGTGGCGGGGGCCCGATCTGCTCCAGGTGCGCGGACAGGCGCGTCGGACCTTCGGACCCGGAGGCCCACAGCAGGAGACGAGGGAGCCCGACGGGCGGCGCGACGGGGGCCACCGCTCAGTTGCTCCCCTGGCCCGCCGAGCTCGAGACGGCGCCGGGCGTGGCCTGCACCGTGCCGCTCACGGCGTTCGACGACGGGTCGGCCTGCAGCCGAGCCGAGAGGGTCAGCGCCGCTCCCTGGGCGTTCGTGGCCGTCATCACCAGCCGTGTTCCCTGGAGGTTGGTGACCTTCCCGCTGTACATGCCCGGCTGCTGGGATGGTCCGACGGTCACTGTGCTGGTGGACAGGTCCACGCCCTCGGTTCTCGCCGCCCGGCCCTGGATGGTCACCACCAGGCGACCGGTGACGGCGCCCTCGAGCGCGGTGTCGATGCGAACCGTCACGATCCCGCCCTGGTCGGGGGCGCTCTGCACGAGCGTGCCCTGAAGGGTGGCCGTGAACGGCGCCTGACCGAACGTGCTGGGCGCCGCCGTGGACGGAGGCGCGCTGGCGGTGCCCGAGCCAAGCGTCGCCGTCGAGCTGGAGGAGGCGAGCAGGTTCGACGGGGTGCCCGCCCGACGGGCCCATCCGGACGCGAGGGGTCCGGTGATGGCCCAGGCGGCGATGACGATGGGCACGACGACGGTGGCGCCGAGCCCGGCGAGGCGCGGGCCGAGCGACGCAGGCCAACCGGCGACGACGCGCCACCAGACCGCGAGGATCACGGCGCCGACGCAGGCGATGGTGACGGCCTGCATCCAGGTCGCCTTGGGATCGGTGCCCGTGCCCAGCCCGTGCACGACCGCCAACCCCCAGCACCCGTAGGCCAGCCAGTGCACGGCCCGCCACGCCGGGTAACCGAGACGCTGGCGCACGGCGCTGGTGATGAGCAGGGCCAGCAGGAGGTCGAAGGCCACGGCACCCAGGCCCAGCCAGACGGACCGGTACGTCCCATGGAACGGGACCACCGAGTCGAGCCAGCCGATGGGGGCGAAACCGTCCGCCACCGCCGTGACGATGTGGACCAGGAGGAGGGCGAGCGCGAGGACCGACACGTTGCGGTGGAGCCCGGCGGTCACGAACCGCGGCCACTGCTCGGAGCGCCAACGCACCGTGGCCATGATCCCGAGGACCGTAGAGCCGGTCAGCAGCAGCAGCGAGACAGCGCCGGCACTGCGGGTCAGGTACCACAGAGGACTGCCCGTGGTGGCGGCGAGCAGCGGGGTCACGACGCCCCCTGGGGGTCCGGCCAGCCGCCGACGGTCACGACCCGGCCGTCCTCGGAGACCAGGCGCGCCGGCAGGCCCAGCTCACCCAGCCACGGCACCGCGGTCGCGCCGCGGACGACGGCGGCGGTGCTGGCGGTGTTGGCATCGACACAGCTTCGGGCGGTCACGCTCACCGTCCGCCAGGGGCCGCGCGGCGGCTCGCCGGTCCGGGGGTCGACGATGTGGTGGACGTCGTGTCCCCCTCGGCTCCAGCGCCGGACGGTCGTCGAGGAGGTCGCCAGCCCGCCATCAACGACGGTGATCGTCTGCCCGCAGCCGCTGCCGTCGCGGTGGTCGTCGGTGACCCGGACCGCCCAGCCGTCAGGCGGCGGCGAGCCGCAGACGGCGAGGTCTCCCCCCACGCTGACGAGCACCCCACAGTCGGCGGCGACGTGGGCGGCGGCGACGTGGGCGGCGGCGACGGCCCGGTCGACAGCGAGGGCCTTGGCCGTCGCGCCCAGGTCGACCTCGACGCCAGCCGGCACCCTGGCCCATCCTTCGGCAGGGTCGAGCTCCACCGCCTGCCAACCCGCCGCGGGCGCCGGCGCCTCCACCAGGGCGGGGCCGTCCCGATCGACCTCGGCGAAGTCCCGGTCGTAGCCGCTGAGGCGAAGGGCGCGACCGACCGTCGGGTCGACGTCGCCCTCGGTGAGACGGGCCGCCCGCAGGGCCACCGTGAGCGCCGTGACCAGCAGCGGGCCGACCTGCACCCGTGCGCCACCCGCCCCATTGAGCCGGCTGAGCTCCGAGTCGGGCCGAAATCTGCTCGCCGCCGCGTCCATCTCAGCCAGCTCGTGCTCCACCGCCTGGCGGGCCGCCGGAATAGCACGCGGTTCGGTCACGAGCACGCTTACCGTCGTGCCGAGAGCGGGGAAGGTGACCGAGGCGAGTGTGCCAGTCACGTCCCGCCCGAGACGACATGATGAGATCGCGTCGTCGGCACGGGCGCCTGGGTCGCGGGCTGGAGGCCGCTCGAGTCGCTGCCCGAGCCCGGCGGCGTCACTGTCGTCGTGGTCGTGCTCGCATCCCCGGACCCGCCCTGGCCCTGCACCGGGGAAGCGGGACTGGAGCTCGACCTCCCCGGAAGGGCGTCCGCGGCCGCCGCCGCGATGAGCCCCGTGGCGGCGATCGCGCCCGCAGCCAACCACGCGGTCAGGCGGTAAAGGCGCCGCAGGCCTTCTTCTCGGGACCGGGGGCTCGGAACGCTCATCGCCTCCAGTGTGGCGGGCGAGTCTTGGAGCCAGCTTAGAATCCCGTAATGATTCCGCCGTGGGCACCACCTCAGCGTGGCCCCCGTGGCTGTGCGCCCGCTGAGCGTAGGCCACGAGGCCGCCAACAGATCCCTGAGGGACTCGGGCTCAGTTGGAGACGGTGGCGGGATCCGGGCCCCGTCGAGGAAGCTCGACCAGGAACGAGGCGCCTCCGCCGTCGCGCGACGCCGCCCGGACCCGCCCGCCGTGGGCGTCAGTGATGGCCGCGACGATCGACAGTCCGAGCCCCACGCCGCCGTTGTCCCGGGAGCGCGACGTATCGGCCCGGTAGAAGCGCTCGAAGACCCGCTCGACGGCGACGGGGTCGATGCCGGGTCCCTCGTCGGCGACCTCGAGCACCGCGTTCCCGTTCTCGGAGCCCACCGTCACGCTCGCCGGGCACCCCGGGGGCGTGTGGGTTCGCACGTTGGCCAGCAGGTTGTCGACGACCTGGCGCAGGCGACGGGGGTCGCCGACCACGGTGACGGGCGCGTCGACGGCGAGGCTGAGCGGGCGGTTGGGCTCCACCGCGTGGGCCGCGTCCACGGCCTGGCCGACCACCGCGGCCAGGTCGACGGGTTCCCGGTCCAGCGGGCGACCCTGGTCGAGGCGAGCCAGCAGCAGCAGATCGTCGACGAGCACGCCCATGCGGGTGGCCTCGTCCTCGATCCGGTGCATCGCCTTGGCCAGGTCCTCGGGGCGCCGGTCGGCCCCCCGGCGGAAGAGCTCCGCGTAGCCGCGGATCGACGTGAGCGGGGTCCGCAGCTCGTGCGACGCGTCGGCCACGAACCGTCTGAGTCGCTCCTCCGAGGCCTTGCGCTCGGCGAAGGCGGCCTCGATGCGGGCCAGCATGGCATTGAGGGCGATCCCGAGGCGGCCGATCTCGGTCCGCGGCTCGGTCCCCGGGATGCGGCGGTCGAGCTCTCCCTTGGCGATAGCTCCCGCCGTCTCGGCGATGTCGTCGAGTGGTCGGAAGCTGATCCGCACCAGCCACATTCCGACGAGGACGGCGAGGGCGACGACGGCACCGGTGACCGCCAGCTCGATCCAACGCAGCCGGGACAGGGTCGAGCTCACGTCCCCGAGCGGCAGGCCGACGACCGTGGTGGCCGACAGCCCGGGCAGCGAGGTCACCCGCACGCGGTAGCTCGGGCCCCCCGACTGGGCAGACGGGGCGTCGAAGGTCGTCGAGCCCGGCGAGAGAGGGCTGCTGCCCGGTCCGGGGGTCGGGAGCGGATCAGGCAGCCGAGGAGTGAAGGGCTGGCCGGCGTTGAGGGGCTGGGGATTCCCGCTGACAACGAGCGCTCCCTGCCCGTCGCGGACCTGAAAGAACACGCCGGCCATGGCGCCGCGATCGAGGCGGCCGCTGGTCAGCAGGGCGCGCGTGAGCCCGTTGTTCAGCGCCGTGAGCTGCTGGTCGACCCGGCCGAACAGGAAGGATTGGAGGGCGCGGTAGCTGGCGACGTCGGACACCACGAGGCCCACGACGACGAGGAGCACGAGCGCGCCGAGCAGCCGTTGGCGCAGCGAGAGCCTTCGCCTCGTGACCCCAGGACCACGTGGGTGCCGCCACTGCATGATCAGGCCTGCGGGAGGCGGAGGCTGTAGCCCACCTGGCGACTGGTGTGGATGAGCGGGGGGCCGAGCGGGTCCAGCTTCTTGCGCAGATAGCTGATGTAGGTCTCCAGGACGTTGGGATCGCCCTCGAAGTCGTACTGCCACACGTGCTCGAGGATCTGCACCTTGGACAGGACCCGTCGCGGGTTGAGCATGAAGTAGCGCAGGAGGTTGAACTCGGTGGCGGTCAGATGCACGAGGACGCCACCGCGCCACACCTCCCGGGTGTCCTCGTCGAGGACGAGGTCGGCGAAGTGCAGCTGGGCGTCCGACTCCGTCTCGCCCTGGGTCCGGCGCAGGATGGCGCGGGCCCTGGCGATCAGCTCCTCGAGGCTGAAGGGCTTGGTGACGTAGTCGTCACCGCCGACGGTCAGCCCCGCCACCTTGTCCTCGGTGGCGTCCCTGGCCGTCAGGAAGAGAACGGGCACGCGCAGCCCGTCGGTCCGCAGACGCCTCGTGACCTCAAGGCCGTCGAGGTCGGGCAGCATCACGTCGAGCACGATGAGGTCGGGTCGGAAGGACGTGGCGGCGGCCAGGGCGGCCCTGCCCATGCTCGCCTCCTCCACGTCGAACCCCTCGTACCGCAAGGACGTGCCCACGAGATCACGGATGTACTGCTCGTCGTCCACCACGAGCACCCGCGTGGCGGGTTCCGACCCTCGGGAAGGGCCTTCCTTCCAGCTCATAGCACCGATGATGTCAGGCCGACCTGGGAACTGGCTGTGAATCCCAGATGGCCGAATACCAGATGGACCGAGCCGGAGCGCCGGGTATGCTCCCGCCGGCGTGATTCGAGTCGAGTTCATCAAGCAGGTCCGCCGGGCTCGGACCTACATCGCCCTCGGGGTGCTCGCCCTCATCCCGGTCATCATGGCCGTGGCCCTCAAGCTCAACCCACCGAGCCCCACGAGCAGCGACCGGGGCTACTTCGAGGTAGCGACGCACTCGGGGATCAACCTGCCGCTGGCCGCGCTGACCGCCACGAGCGCCTTCCTGCTGGTCATCGTGGTGTCGCTGTTCGCCGGCGAGACCATCTCTGGCGAGGCGACCTGGGGCACGCTGCGCTACCTCCTCGTTCGCCCCGTCTCCCGGCCCCGTCTCCTCGCCACCAAGCTGCTGGTGGCCTCGACGCTGTCGATCGTGGCGACCATCGTCATCTCCCTGGTCGCCCTCGTGGCTGGGATCATCGCCTTCGGCTGGCACCCCGTGCTGACGCCGTCGTTCCTGATCATCTCCCCGGGCTCGGCCATCGGGAAGCTGGCGCTCGCCACCATCTATGTGGCGTGGAGCATGGCGTCCTTCGTCACCTTCGCCTTCCTGCTGTCAACCATGACCGACTCCGCGTTCGCCGCCGTGGCCGGAGGCGTCGGGCTCGGAATCGTGAGCCAGATCCTCAACAACATCTCGGCGCTCGACTTCATGAGCTTTGCGTTCCCCACGCACTACATCGACTCCTGGCACGGACTGTTCTTCTCGCCGACCCGGACGGGTGACATGGTGCACGGGGTGCTCCTGGAGCTTCCCTATGTGGCGGTGTTCCTGGGCCTGGCCTGGTGGCGATTCCTCCGCAAGGACGTCCTGAGCTGAGCTTTCGGCGCATTTGTGAATCCTCAGCGAACTCTGAGGATCCTCCCAGGTACGCCCGAGCTTGAGCGGTAAGAATCTCGGCATGTCCTCGCTGACCGCACCGACCCGCCCCGACCGTTCCACCACCGCAGCGCAGCCCACCTCCAGGGTGCTGGTCCTCGGCGGCGATGGCTTCCTCGGGTGGCCGACGGCCCTGCACCTCTCCCGTCGGGGCCACCAGGTCGGTGTGGTCGACAATCTCTGTCGCCGGCAGTACGACGACGAGATGGGGGTCGACAGCCTGGTGCCCATCGCCAGCCTGGAGCGGCGGGTACGGGCCTGGACCGAGGTCAGCGGGCTCGCCGTCACGCCCTACGTCGGCGACATGATGGACCCGGACTTCGTGGAGACGACGGTGGCCGACTTCCGGCCCGACGCCGTGGTGCACTTCGCCGAGCAGCGCAGCGCCCCGTACTCGATGATCGATCGGTCCCACGCCGTCTACACCCAGGTCAACAACGTGGTGGGCACGCTCAACCTCATCTACGCCATCGCCCAGATCAACCCTGACATCCACCTGGTCAAGCTGGGCACCATGGGCGAGTACGGGACACCCAACATCGATATCGAGGAAGGCTGGCTCGATGTCACGCACAACGGACGGACCGATACGGTGCTGTTCCCCAAGCGCCCGGGATCCTTTTACCATCTGTCGAAGGTCCACGACAGTCACAACATCCACTTCGCCTGCCGGATCTGGGGCCTCCGCGCGACCGATCTGAACCAGGGCGTGGTCTACGGCCTGGAGACCGACGAGTCGGCACTCGACCCGAGACTCGCGACCAGCTTCCACTACGACGAGGTGTTCGGCACCGCCCTCAACCGGTTCTGCGTCCAGGCGGCGATCGGCCATCCGCTGAGCGTCTATGGACGTGGCGGACAGACGCGCGGGTATCTCAACATCCGCGACACGATCGCGTGTGACGGCCTGGCGACCGCGACGCCGGCCGATCCGGGGCAGCTGCGCGTGT